>JAYUAJ010000419.1:0-8078 GCA_043741375.1 Hyphomicrobiaceae bacterium
ACCCAGGTCGCGATGGCGCCCGCCGTCACGCGCCAGCAGGTGAGCGAAATCCGCGGTCAGCTGCCGTTGCTGGATGTCATCGGCAAGGGTGTGGACGCCGACGTGCACCGCATCGACAGCAACATGATACGCATTGGCCGCCACGAAGAGAACGACATCCGTCTCGCCAGCCAGACCGTGCATCGCTATCACGCCGTGCTGCATCGCACGCCGGAACAGAAGTTCGTCATCACTGACCTCTCCGGTCCACAGGGCAACGGCGTGGTGGTGAACGCCGAGCGCGTTGACCAGGTGGCGCTGGCCGCCGGCGATCTGATTGAGCTGGGCGACGTGCGCTTGCGCTTCCGCTACGGTGAAGCGCATTGAAAGCGGCAAAGAGGGAGACACCAATGGCCGACCAAGACGATCCTCTGCAGAGTGTGTTGAAGGCAGTCGCGGGCCAGTCACGCCAGAGCGGCGATGAGGCCGAACGCACCGCTCTGCTGGGGCGCGGCGCGGCGCCGTCCTCGCTGCAAAATGCTCTGCGTGCCGCCGAAGCGGGACTCGCGCCGGTCGGGGCACGCCAGCCAGCGCCCCCGATCGATGCCAACGCAGCCACCATCATCAACCGTGCACCGAAGACGCCCGCCATGCCCGCCCCCGCAAAGACCCAACTCGTACGCGGCGCGCAAAAGCCGCTCCGCTCAGACTTCCACGCCGATCCGGTGGTCGGCTGGCTGGTGATCATCGGCGGTCCGGGGCTCGGCGCGTTCCGCCCTGTGTTCGAAGGCAACAACACCATCGGGCGCAACGCCAACCAGCGCATCCCGATCGATTTCGGCGACGACGCCATCTCGGCAGAAGAGCAGGCGTTCCTGCGCTATGATTCCGCGGACCGGCAGTTCCTGCTGGTGCCGAACCTGGCCAAGACCAACGTCATCGCCGTCAACGAGGCCAAGCCGACCTCTGCCGTGAAGTTGTCGTCGATGGACGTCATCACGATGGGGCGCACACAGTTGGTGTTCGTGCCATTCTGCGGCGACGAATTCGACTGGTCGGAACTGGCCGGGCTCAAGGAATAAGCACGAAGCGCCATGGTGACCGGGTTTCGTTATGCGTCGCGCGCCATGGTGGGAGCCCGCGAGGGACAAGAGGATAGTTGCCGCTTTGCCTCGCTGGCACCGGTCGGCAGTGGGACGGTGCCGCTTGAGCGGCGCCCAGCCCGCCGGGTGGTGACCTTGCTGGCCGTGCTTGCCGACGGCATGGGCGGGCATGTCGGCGGGGCCGAGGCCAGCGCGATTGCCTGCACGTCCTTCGTGGCGGCCTATGAATCCGAGACGGGTACGGAGCGCTCGCGCCTGGCCGGTGCCCTTGATACCTCGAACCGGGCCATCTCATCAGCCCTTCATCGCGACCGCTCGCTGCAGGGCATGGGCTGCACCCTGATCGGCGCGGTGTTCACCGCTGACGGCCTCAATTGGGTCAGTGTCGGCGACTCACCGTTGCTGCTGTTCCGGGACGACAAACTTTATCAGCTCAACGAGGATCATTCGCTCGCCCCAGTGCTCGACAAGCTCGCGGCCAATGGCGAGATGACGCTGGCGGAGGCCGAGGCCCATCCGCGCCGCCACTATCTGCGCGCCGCCTTGACCGGGGACGGCATCGAGATGGTGGACCTGAGCACGGCGGTACTGGCTCTGCGCGAGGGCGATCTCGTGCTGCTGGCCAGCGACGGCCTGGAGGTGCTCAGCCACGCCGAGATGGCCGATATCCTGGCCGCCCGCGCCAGCGAAGGGGTGGACGGTTTGGTGGCCGCCTTGCTGGCAGCGGTCGAGGCGAAAGGGTCGCCGAACCAGGACAATGTTACCGTAATGGCGGTCCGGCCCGAGTTTGAGGGCTAGCGATCTGGTGTCAGGCACCCTTTGCATGACATAAGTACGTCGCCCCTGATTGACGCCTGCGCAATCGGCGGGCACCAATGGGGCCCCATCGGCTCCGGCTCCCTCCCCCATGCTCCTTCCCCTCCTCATTCTCCTTGCCACCTACGGCGCCATCATCTCCGACCGCATCAACCGCGCGGTGGCGGCCATGCTGGGCGGCTCCGCCATGGTTCTGGCCGGCTTCATCGACCAGGAGGGCGCGGTACGGGGCATCGACTGGAATACCATCGCGTTGCTCACCGGCATGATGCTGCTGGTCGCCATTGCCAAGCGCTCGGGCCTGTTCGAGGCGCTGGCCGTCGCGGCGGCGCACAGCGTGCAGGCGCGCCCCGCCGCCCTGCTGGCCATGCTGCAGGTCGTCACCGCCGTGCTATCGGCGCTCTTGGATAACGTTACGACGGTCCTGCTGGTCGTGCCGGTCACGCTTGCGCTCACCAAGCAATTGAAATTGCCGGCGTTTCCGTTCCTGGTCAGCCTCATCATGGCCTCCAACATCGGTGGCACGGCGACTTTGATCGGCGATCCGCCCAATATCCTGATCGGGTCGCGCGCGGGGCTCACGTTCAACCAATTCCTGCTCCACCTCACGCCTATCGCGTGTCTCATCATGGCCGTCCAAATCGCCATGACCCATTGGCTGTGGGGGCGCAGCCTGACCGCGTCGCCCGAGGACCGGGCTTTCGTGCTCGCTGAAAAACCCTCCGAGACCGTCAAGGATTGGACCGGCCTTGCCCAGGCGGTTGCCGTCATTGCCGGCGTCATAGCCATCTTCGTGGCCGCGCGGCAGGTGCACATCGAACCTGGCTCGGCGGCGCTGGCGGGGGCGAGCCTGCTGCTGCTGCTGGACAGTCTGCGCCAGCCGCGCGCTGAGCAGGGCCTGCATGTCGAGAAGATGCTCGGAGAAATCGACTGGATCACCATCTTCTTTTTTCTCGGTTTGTTCGTGGTGGTGGCCGGAATCGAGCGCTCGGGACTGCTCGGCGTGGTGGCTGAGACCATGCTGTCGGTGACCGCCGGCTCACCGCTTGGGCTCGGCATGGTCATCCTGTGGGGCGCGGCAGTGCTGTCGGCGATTGTCGACAATATTCCTTTTGTCGCCACCATGATCCCAATCGTTAACCAGCTGGCGCCGCAGTTCGGCGGCTCGGCGGGGCTGGAGCCGTTGTGGTGGGCGCTGGCACTTGGGGCCTGCCTCGGCGGCAACGGCACGCTGATCGGCGCCTCGGCCAATCTCGCGGTGGCGGGCCTAGCCGAACAGGCTGGCGAGCCGATCAGCTTTTGGAGCTACACCCGGGTCGCCGCGCCCATGACCGCAGTGAGCGTTGCCATGGCGGCGGTCTACGTGCTGCTGCGTTATTTCGCCAGCTGAGCCCTTCGGCCTAACTTTGGAGGAACCTCGGGCGCGATACTGTACTTGATCTGATATAACCCTCCGTTTTATTGTTATATACGGGTATTTACCTAGGACCCGAGCCAGGAATAGTTTAACCAATACCATTTTGTATATTGAATTCACTGCAGAATTGGCATATTTCTAGGTTCGGCCAGCAACCGCCAAGTTATGATCGGCTCATTGGGTCGTAAGCCGGGTCATTTCGGCTCGCGAAGCTTTGGAGTGTCGGTCTCAAATCATTGCGTTGCTGGCGATTTGTTGCCGCCGCAATCAAATCGGGGTGCAGGGGCTGGCGCAGCGCGCGGCCGCCCTGTCGCGGAACGTGCGCGCCTGGGGCTAAGGGTATCGAATGGAAAATGCTGTGGAACATGACGATCAGAGCGCGCGCAACGAGCTGGTGGAACTGACGGCCGGGATCGTGTCGGCGTACGTCGCCAACAACACGGTGGTTACCGCCGACCTGGCGAGCCTGATCGGCGAAGTGCATGAGGCGCTGAGCCGGGCCGCCAATCGCGGGCGCGTGCCCGATCTGGAAGACCTCAAGCCAGCGGTGCCGGTGAAGAAGTCGATCACACCCGACTTTCTGATCTGCCTGGAAGACGGCATGAAGTTCAAGTCGCTGAAGCGCCACTTGCGCACCCGCTATAATCTGTCGCCGGAGGCGTACCGCGAGAAGTGGGAGCTTCCGCACGACTATCCGATGGTGGCGCCAAACTACGCCGATGCACGCTCCGAGTTGGCCAAGAAAATGGGCCTCGGCCAGCGCCGTAACGGCCGGTAGAGCGCTTCCGGAAAAGTGTGAAGCGGTTTTCCGAAAAGAAGCGCGACCAAACGAAGTTGCCCGACCCATAGCAGCCGATTCACTCAGGGCGCTCCATCGCAGGGCGCCTTTTGCTTTTGCGCGGCCAGCAACGCCGCCGCCTCGGCCCGGTAGGCCCTGAGCAGCGCGGCGTGCCGGCCGAGGTCGTAGCTCCAGTGCCGGTTCAGCCCGCGTTGGCGCTCGGCGCGCAACATCTGGCGCAGTTGCTCCACCAAACCCACGCGGTCGGCCTCGCCCAACGCCAGGACCTCGGCAGGCCACATCCGCAGCAAGCGCGGCAAGTCGCGCCGCCGGTCATAGTCCGCAGCCCTGGTCGCGCCAGTGACCGAGGCTGTTCGTGAGGCGTGGATCGGCATGACATCTGTCCTTGCAACTGGGGACTGAATACTCACGAATACTATGGAGATCAGCCTGTCATTGCAACAAATTCATAGTAATATTGGTTTATAATTGCAGATTTGATATCTAAATATACAGTAATTGCTGCGAATATTTAACATCGCACAGGTCCGCTGGGAGATGTAGATGAAGAAAGACTTGGTCAGGGGACGTCAGCGCTTAGCGTTGTTGCGCGCTCTGGCACGTCCTGGAGCGCTGGCTGCCTGGAGCGGGACGGGAGCAGGGCGGGTGCTGACCATGCCACCGCTGGCCTCAGGCGGCGGCTGTGCGTCGGTGCCGGCCGGTGTCGTGGAAGACAGCATCAGCGCCGGGCTGCTGGCATCGCAGGCTGGCGCTCAGGACGAGGTGACAATAACACCCGCGGGCCGGGCATGGCTCAGGCGACAGCTGGCAAGCGATGATCCGTTCCTGACGCAGCACCGCGAACTCAGAGCTATCGCGCGTGCGGCCAAATCGGGCGGTCCGGCCGAGGGGCCGCTTCGGGTCAACGACGCCGAAAGTCCCTTGTCCTGGCTGCGCCAGCGCAAGGACCGCGACGGCGCACCCATCCTGGACGACAAGCAATACGAGGCCGGCGAGCGGTTGCGTCAGGACTACACGTTTGCCGCGCTCGGCCCGCGCGTGACAGCAAACTGGTCCAGCATGGCACCGGCCGACCGGCAGCGCCGCGCGAGCGCCCCCGCCGGCGCCATGCGCGATGATGTGATTGCCGCCAAGTCACGGGTCGCGCGTGCCATCGCGGCGACCGGCCCCGAGCTGGGTCGCATGCTGATGGATGTCTGCTGCTTGCTGAAAGGCATCGAAGCGGCCGAGGCGGGACAGGGGCTGCCGCGGCGCTCGGGCAAAGTCGTGCTGCAGCTGGCGCTGACGGCGCTGGCGCGGCACTACGGGCTGCTTGCCCCGCCGGTGCCGCCGCGCGACGTCACGCACATCCTGCATTGGGGGCAGGCTGACTACCGGCCATCGCTCGGGGACCACGACTCGGCGTAGCAAAAAGGCCCCGATCAATCGGGGCCTTTCCTAACGTCCGGCAGGGCGGAGGCGAACCTCAACCCTTACGCGTCGTGGCTGTGACCGTTACTAAACACCAAGCCGGCGAGCAGCAGAATGGCGGCCAGCGCGACGTGCAGGAAGCGGTCGGCCTCGTTGACAGCGATGTGGCCGGCGATCAGGGTCGGGTCCAGCGGATGCAGGAAGCCGAGCACGGCCACGGCGGCATAAACCACGCCGACCAGCAGCAGCGTCTGCTTGCCGCCCATGACGAAGGGCAGCAACAGCAGCAGCAGGCCGCTGATCAGATGCACCAGGTTATGCTCGAAATCGACTTTAAAGATGCCCTGCGAGCTGACGATGTCCTGGCCGGGCACAAAACCCAGTACGCCGACGGCGATGAACACGATGCCCAAGATGATGCTGATGACGCGTGCAGACATAAGCTCCCCTCCCATTTCCATGCGGCCGTCTTCCACAAAGGTCGACCCGCCAACCGCTAAAAGTCTACGTCCGGATACTAGCCCGGCTCAGTAGAGGCTTCTACAATTGAATCCTTAGCACGAATACGAATGGTTGCCACAGCTGGCAGGGGTTGAATGTCGCACCCATGGTAAAAGACCGGCCGCAACGGGACGCAGGCTGCGCGTCATGCCGCTGGTTTCGCCGTCTGGCGCTGGCGTCACTGGCCGTGCTGCTGGTGCTGTGGATTGCGCCGCAGTTCCTGGGCTGAGGGCGGTGCTGGGTCTATGCGAAAAAAGGGGCGGCTGAGGAGTTCTCAACCGCCCTTTGAAGTTGTGGAGCATTCGGAGCAATACGTGGATGCTTGACACTGTAGCAAGCGGCGTGCCAGCGCCCATGAACTCGCCCAGCGCACCTTCCAGCCGCGCCATCGAATGGTTAACAGATTGATAAATAAATCAAATCATACGCGCCGCGCATCAGATCTTGGCGGCCCAGGCGGGAATGAACTGACCAAGGCTAGCCCGGCCCCAGATCGCTGGCGCGGCAACCGATGCCACATCGGCGGCCAAGCCGGTGCGTGGCTTGGCCAACAGGCTGGCCGGATAGGAGAGCGGCGCGGCGTCAAAGTTGCGCGCGGCGCGAACCGGCGCATCCGGATTGTCATCCGACGCCGTGGCGTATCCGGCCGCTTCGGCCATACGCTGCAAGGACTCGATACTCATAACGCCACTCCCGCACTTACCCAAGCCGCCGACCCAACGACGCTATGTCAACAGGCTTAATTCCGGAATAAATGTTGCAATTCGGCATCTGTCAATCTTGCACTGCAGCAATTCGTAAAGGTTAACGCCGCCGCTGCAATGGTATGCTGCGCCACGAGGCGTGATTCGCCGGACCAAACGAGGGCGGAAGGACGATGCTGCAAACCCTATGGCGCAAAACCGGTGAGGCTGCCCATGCCGCCATCGGCCGGCGTGCGGTCGACGTGGGCTGGACCATCCAGGCCGACAAGAATGGGATGATCTGGGACGATCCGCGCCCGTATTTGCGCAAGATGCCCCGTCCGTCGTCGGTCAAATCGGTACAATTGTGTCCCGCGGCGATCGATTTTGATGCACGCAACTTCGTCGTCGACTGCCCAGTCGACATGCACCTGCGCATGAAGATGGAGGACGAGAAGGGGCCGCAAATCATCAATGCGGCGGGGCAAGCGAGCAACGTGCGCCCAAAACATCTCGGCCAGATGGTGGTGCTGGTGAACCGCAACGAGTGGCGCCACCCCGACCGGCCGATCCTGCAGGTCCTGACGCCGTATCTCTTCCTGGCCGACGAGCAGGTCTACATGAGCCAGGCTGCCCCCTATCTCGACTACATCGCGCCGGCCTGGCCCGGCGTGCTGATCGGCGGCCGCTTTCCGATCCATATCTGGCCGCGCCATCTGATGTGGGCGTTCGAATGGTACGACACCAAACAGGATCTCATCCTGAAGCGCGGTCAGCCGTGGTTCTACGTGCGTTTCGAGGGCCCCGATCCGTCCCGCCCGATCCGTCTGGTGGAGACCGAGATCAAGCCCGAAACACAGGCCTTCATCGACAGTATTTCCGGCGTGACGAACTACGTCAACCGCACCTTCTCGCTGTTCGAGCGCGCCAAGAAGCGCCGTCCCGAGCGGCTGGTCTGGCCGAAGGCGGCGCGGGCGGTTGAGGCGGAGGGCGGGTAGGCTAAACTTTCATTGCGCGGGCGCAGCGCCGCCGCTCGCGATGGCGAGCACCTCCTTGGCGCGCGGGTTGTCCGGCACCAACGCCAGCGATTGCTCGGCGCGTGATCGCGCGTCGGCCATGTGACCGAGCCGCAGGGCCGTGAGGCTGGCGGCGAACCACGCCATGGCGCGCTGCTTGTCGGTTTCGGCGCCCTTGATCGCGCCCTGGAACGCAACTTCCGCCGTCGGAAAAGCACCCGCACGAAAGGCCGTGCGGCCCGTTTCCATTTCGGCGATGTAGTCGCCGCCGGCGAAGGCCGGGAGTGTTCCGAGGCCGTAGAGGACCGCCGCGACCAAAGCCGAGGTTGGCTTGCGCCAGAGTTTCTGACCCAC
>JAYUAJ010000420.1:0-18019 GCA_043741375.1 Hyphomicrobiaceae bacterium
CAACAGCTTACTAAAGCTCCCTGAGGCGTTGGCACTGCGGCTCACCCGCATTCCTGGCGTTCGTCCCAATGCAATGCGGCAAGATGCGCCGGTTTTGGCCACAATGATTGGACCACTTGCCCTGGCCCGCACCCGAGGCCATTCTCACCACAGCCGCACTCTACGGCTTAGACAAGGGCGCCCATGCAGGCTCTGCCACGCTATCGGCTTCAATCGGCCAACAGTCGACTGAGACTGCAAACGCTCACGCGCCTGCGCTGGATCGCTGTGTGTGGACAGCTTGCGGTTGTGGTCGGCACCCACTTCGGCTTTGGTTTTCCGCTCCCACTTGGATTGTGTTTGGGAGCAATTGCGCTATCGGCGGCGCTGTCCATCGTCTTGCAGCTTCGTTTCACCGCTCGCCACCGCCTGTCCGTGCTGTTTGGAACGGCGCTGCTTATTTTCGACATGGCTCAACTCGGCGGCCTGCTTTATCTCACGGGGGGGATCGACAATCCCTTTGTGTTTCTACTGGTGGCGCCCGTTACGGTTGCAGCTGCCACGCTGCCTATCGAGAGCACGCTCGTCCTCAGCGTGCTCACACTAGCGGTGGCCGGACTGCTGACCCGCTACCATTGGCCATTGCCTTGGTACCCGGGACTACAGTTCACGCTGCCGCCGATTTTCACCGCTGGCGTCTGGGCCTCAATCCTGTGCGGCATGGTGTTCATGGGACTTTATGCGCGCCGGTTGGCCAGGGAAGCCTGGCAGATGTCGGAGGCGCTGGCCGCGACGGAGCATGTGCTCAGCCGCGAGCAGCGGCTGCATGCCCTGGATGGCCTTGCCGCCGCCGCGGCGCACGAACTCGGCACGCCGCTCGGCACCATCACCGTGGTGGTGAAAGAGATGCAGCGTGGGTTGCCGAAAGACAGTCCGCTGGCCGAAGATGTGGAACTGTTGCGCAGTCAGTCCCAGCGCTGCCGCGAAATCCTGCGCACGCTGACCGAGCGCTCGGCGCTTGGCGATCCGCTGCATGCCTACCTGCCACTCAGCCACCTGATCGCCGAGGCGGTAGAACCGTTCCGGGTGTTCGAAAAGGAGATCGCTGTGGCTACGGGCCCGGCGCCTGGCCTGGAAGGCAAGGTTGCCGCCGAACCAGTCTCCGAGCGCCGCCCCGGCGTGGTTTATGGGCTCACCAATCTGGTTGAAAACGCAGTCGACTTCGCCCGCACGCGGGTCGACATCCTGGCCGGCTGGACCGCCGATCGCGTCACCATTACCATCACGGACGACGGTCCCGGATTCCCGCCCGGCATCCTGGGCTCGCTGGGCGATCCATACGTCACAACGCGCGGCCAGGGCGAGCGCCCCGGCGCCATCGAGGACCAAGGCGGAGACCGGCAAGCCGGCGGGCTGGGCCTTGGCTTCTTCATCGCCAAGACGCTGCTGGAGCGCTCGGGCGCCGAGATCGAAATCGCCAACCGCGAACCCGCCCAGAGCGGAGCGGTGGTGCAGGTATCCTGGCCGCGCGCCAAGTTCCAGGGCGCCGGCCCTAAGGGGCTGGACGCGATGGATGCGGTTTGAGCTTTTCCATGTGGCCCGATGCAGCCAAATCACGGCGCAAGGCTTGCGCTCGCCCGCAAATAGTGGTGAGACAGAGCGCCCACTTGACATTACAGCGCCATGACAGCGCTCCCCCGCGACGGGAGAGGACTTTGACCGACAAGCCTGCCGAACTTCAACTGCCCGCCGACAAGACCCTGCTGATCGTGGACGACGATCGCGCCTTCCTCACCCGCATCGGACGGGCGCTGGAGTTGCGCGGCTTCGAGGTGCGCATGGCTGCGACGGTGGTCGAGGCGCGAGATATGATCCGCAAGGCGGCGCCGGCCTTCGCTGTGGTTGATATGCGGCTCGAGGACGGCAACGGCCTGGACGTGATCGAGGAGCTGTCGCGGGCGCGAACCGACACGCGCGTGGTGGTGTTGACCGGCTACGGCAACATCGCGACGGCAGTCTCGGCTGTGAAACTTGGCGCTGTCGACTATCTCTCCAAACCCGCTGACGCCGACGATGTCTGCAACGCCCTGCTGGCGAACCGCGACCACAAGGCGATGCCGCCGGAAAATCCGATGTCGGCGGACCGCGTGCGCTGGGAGCATATTCAGCGCGTGTTCGAGCTGTGCGACCGGAATGTCTCGGAAACCGCGCGTCGGCTTAACATGCACCGCCGCACGCTGCAGCGCATCCTGGCCAAGCGCGCGCCGAAATAAGCACGGCTGCCTAGCTGCGTGGTCATTGCTGAAAACCCACGGCGTCCGCTATGGAGACTGCTTGCCTTTGCAAGCGGAGTTCCCCATGGCCCAACGCCCCATCGAATTGCACATCTGGCCGACGCCAAATGCCTACAAGATCTCAATCTTTCTTGAAGAGGCCGGACTCCCGTACACGGTGCATCTGGTCAACATCGGCAAGGGCGAACAATTCCGCCCCGAGTTCCTGAAGATTGCCCCCAACAACCGCATGCCGGCCATCGTAGACCCGGACGGCCCAGGCGGGCAGCCGATTTCTGTCTTCGAAAGCGGTGCGATCCTGCAGTATCTCGGGCGCAAGACGGGAAAGTTCTATCCCGCCGACGAGCGCATGCGGACTTTGGTGGATCAGTGGCTGATGTGGCAGATGGGTGGGCTCGGTCCCATGGCTGGGCAGTGCCACCACTTCCGCCACTATGCGCCAGAGAAAATCCAGTACGGCATCGACCGCTACACCAATGAAGTGAACCGGCTCTACGGCGTGATGAACCGTCAGCTGGAGGGTAAAGAGTACATCTGCGGCGACCTTTCGATCGCCGACATGGCCAGCTTTCCTTGGGTGCGCCCCTTTGAGCGGCAGGGCCAGAAGATCGAGGACTTCCCCGCTCTCAACGCCTGGCTTGAGCGCATGGACGCCCGTCCCGCAGTCAAACGCGCGCTCGATATCGCCAAAGAGGAGCAAGGCAAAGTGGATCTGAGCCAGGACGACGAGGCGCGCAAGGTCCTGTTCGGCCAGCGCGCCAAGTAGCGGTCAGCCGCCGGCGCCGCGCAGCTTGTCGAGCAGGGCGGCGTCCGGATAGCCATCGGCCGGCAGGCCCAGCTTCAGCTGCGTCTGCTTGACGGCGGCGCGCGTGCCCGAGCCGATCTTGCCGTCGATTTCGCCGACATCGAAGCCGCGTTTGGCCAGCATGCGTTGCAACTCTTTGACGGTATCGCCCGACAACGGCGTCACTTCACCATTGCCGCGTATCAGGACTGGAGCTCCGCCGATACGCGAGGCCAGGTACGCCGCCGAGGTCGAATAGACGAAAGACTGGTTCCACTGCAGATAAGCCTGGAAGTTGTCGTAGGCCAGGAACGCCGGACCGAGCCGCCCCATTGGCAGCAACAGCGAGGCCTTCACATCGTCCGCCGGCAGGGCTTTCCCACCAGAAGCCGTGACGCCCCACTTGGCCCACTGTGAGCGCGGCTGCTGGATCGTCAGGTCCGACTGCTCCCACGGCATCTGGTCGGGAACTTTCACCGTCTCGATCCACGGCTGGCCGGCTTTCCAGCCCAGGGACTTCAGGTAGTTGGCCGTGGTGGCCAACACGTCGGGCGTCGAATGCACAAGGTCGACCCGGCCATCGCCGTCGAAGTCGACGCCGAAGTCAACGTAGTGTTTTGGCACGAACTGGGTTGCGCCAAGTTCGCCGGCCCACGAACCGATCATCTCAGAGACTTGCAGGTCACCCCGCTCGACGATCTTCAACGCCGCCATCAACTGCTCACGGAACATGTCCGGGCGGCGGCAATCGTAGGCCAGGGTTGTGAGCGAGCGCAGGATCGGCATCTTGCCGGTATCGGCGCCGAAGTCGCTTTCTAGGGCCCAGAAGGCGACGATGACGGGAGCGGGCACGCCGAACTGGGCCTCGATCTTGTCGAACAACGCCTTGTTTTGTTTGATCAGGGACTGGCCTTTGTTGAGCCGGAACTTGTTCACCATGCGGTCGGAGAACTGCAGGAAGGTCTGGTTGAACACGCCCTGCTGGCTATCGCGATCGATGGTTTTCTGGTCGAAGTTGAGCAGCGGTTCGGCCGCCGCCAAGGTGCCCTTGGATATGCCAGAGGCCAGCGCTTCCTTCTTGAAATCTCCCAGCCAAGTGTTGAAATTGCCGGTGTTCTGGCAGCGCGCCGCAGCGCCCGCTGAGGTCGCCAGCGCCAGGCTGAAGAGGCATACACCAAGAGATCGCAGCACCGTTGAAACTCCTTTTTTCGCAGCCGACTATGGAGCGTTGCGGCGGCAACCTTGCGAGGGCGCGCCGCCCCGATCAAGGCGCGTCCTGACACACCTGTTGAGCAACCACTCGTTTCGTGCCGTTTTGACCCAGCAATTAGGGCAATTTTACCGATAACAGGCTGTTACGAATGACGCCCTCCACCCCCCATGTTAGAACCTTGTTTACCGAAAACCGGTGGTGAACAGGACGGCTCGAAAAGATGGATCTGATCGCCCTCAACGCAAAAGAGCGCCGCTCCTGGCGCAAAGCCACCGCTGCGGTGGCCCTCTGCTTCGTTGTGGCGGGTGGAATCCTTGGTGCTTCGTTGCTTTGGCCGGCAGCGCCCAGCATCGCAGAGACCGTCACAGCGGTGCCACGCTGAGTTCACTGCCTCAACGCTCCTTACGCTTGCTCCAAGTCTGCTCCGCGCAACCCTCGTCCCGCTCAGGACGGGGGTTTGTGTGTTTTGGGATGGACCAAGCCGTGGCGTCAAATACGCGCTGTAAATCCGAGCTCGCCTGTCAGTTTCGCCATCAGCGTCTTAGTATCTTGCGCCGTTAACGGCTCAAGAGGCGGCCGCACCGTTGCCCAACCCGCGTCCTTCCGGATGTGAGCAATGATGGCTTTGGTCGCCTGGATCAGGGGCCTCAGCTGCACCTCTTTGCGAACGGCCGAAGCCTTGGCCTGCAGCGCGTCGGTGTCCGGCGATGTTTTGGCATCGGCAATCTGGCGCAACAGACGGGCGTTCACGTTGGCCGTTGCTGAAATACAGCCCGCTCCGCCAAGCCGGAGGTTGTCCAACAGCGTCGCATCCGAACCCGAGTAGACATGGAAGCCGGGCAGCGCCTCGATCAACCGCTTGGTGTGGGCCCAATCGCCTGAGGAATCCTTAAGCCCAACGACAGTATCGGGAAAATCGCGCCGCAAGCGCTCGATCAGCGGCACCGAGAACCCGATCTGGGTGAACGGCGGAATGTGGTAGAGATAGACCCGCAGACGGGCGTCGCCGACGCCCTCGATGACGCCCGCGAAATAGCGGTACAGTCCCTCATCGCTGACGCCTTTGTAGTAAAATGGCGGCAGCATCAGAACGCCGGCGCAGCCGAGGTCGACGGCATGCTTGGTCAGATCGACGGTCTCAGGAACCGAACACAGCCCCGTTCCGGGCATCAAACGTGCAGGATCGATGCCGGCGGCCAGCAGCGCAATCAGAAGGACTTTACGCTCTGCGCTCGAGAGCGAGTTGCCTTCGGACGTAGTGCCGAAAGGCGCCAGCCCCGTGCACCCCTCCCCCAGCAGCCACCGGGCGTGGTCCACGAAGCGGCCAGCATCAGCCTCGCCTGTCACCGTGAAGGGGGTCAGCACGGGTGCGAGCACCTGTCCAAGGGACGCTGACGGCATGGGGTATCTCCTAGATTGTCCCGGGTTGCAGTGGCGCCCCGTTGCCCGGCAATCGCAACGGCAGGATCAGTGAGGCGATGCACTGGACCAGGAAGCCGGCGGCCAGCGCCGCCGGAAATGCCGCATTGCCAACCATATCCATCAGCCAACCCGTTGTCAGCGCGCCAGTGAAATCGCCAACGCCCCAAAGCATGCCGAACGCAGCATTCGCCGCCACCAGCTCGATGCCGGTCAAGACCTCGCCCAAAGCGATCAGCGAAACCGTGAAGGTGCCAAACCCCACGGTGCCAAGCAGTACCATGTGGCCTACCACCAAGGGACCGCCGAGATCGATGAATGGCAACAGCAACGAAAACGCCATGCCGAGCGCCGACAACCCTACCAGGACATAGCGCCTCTGAACATGGTCCGCGACCCAACCGATGGGAAACTGCAGGAACACATTGCCCACCGAAATTAGCGTCAGCATCCACGACGCGTCCGCCGAATTCAGACCGCGCCTGATGCCGTAGACGCTGAGCAAATTTAGCATGGACCCGTCGATCCACCCCCAAGCGCAGATGACGGTGAGCAGCAGCGGGATGCTTGCGACCGACCGCGCAAGCTGACGCAACGACACCACCGGCAAGTCCGGCGCGACACGGCCGACGATGAAAAGGGGGACAACCAGCAACCCGATGATCGCCGCGACCAGCGCGTAGGGCAGCAACCCGGAAAAGCCCAGCACGGCAACGACCCCTGGACCGCCAGCAAAGAATATCGAATTGTAGGCCGTATAGAAACCGATAATCCGCCCACGCATGGCGTTGGGGGCGAGCGCCACCAGAGCCGATTCTCCGCACACATAGAGCGTGGTCGTCGCCATGCCGTGCATCAGCCGCATCGGGTACCACAACGGGGCAGGCACCAGGGCAAATCCGGCAATGATCCCCGCCGTCAGTAACACGGCCGCTGCCATGGTCTGCCGCAGCCCGAACCGTGCGGCCAGAAACGGCGCAAGCCCGCTGCCGAGGATGTACCCGACCGCGCCCGACGACCCCAAGGCGCCGACGTAGGCTGCAGAGTAGCCAAGTGCACTCATGGCCAGGGCATTGGCCGGGAACACGAAACCGGAATTGAGCGCGTAACTACCAAGCACAAAGATCAGCGTACTGATGGCGATCCAGGCTGCGGCTGCTGGCGGTGCGGCGGTGTGGTCACTGTCTGTTGCGCTGTCCGTCATGCCGCTCCCCCGCCCGCGCGCCGCAAGCTTTCGCACCGCACAGGTGTGGGGTCCTTAGCGGTTGGCGGTCTCTATGGATAGTCGCGGGGCGGCGCAAGGAAGGATCCCGAATATTTGCCGCGTAAGAAGAAAGGCGCGTCAAATTCCGGGAGGCGTGGGGCGGCCTGTACATCCAGGAACCAGAGCCACGAAGGATAGAGCGGCCGTCTGGTCAGAAACGCTTCCCGGAATTTGGCGCGCACTTCAGCGATAAAAATCCGGGATCTTTACCTGCTGTTTCCAGGGGCGCCTCGCCGCAACTTTGCGCCTATTGGATCAATTCCCGCTCTTGGCCGCCCCGCCGCCCAACGCGTTGCCCAGGATCGCCGCGGCGCCATCCAGGCCGCCACCGCCGCCGACCACGGTGTTGGGCACCAGCTTACCCACCAGCGCGACCAGTTCGGGCTTACGCTCCAGCGTCGCCAGCACCTTCTCCAGCCCCTGCAGCATGGCCACGCGATCCTGGCCCAGCACGTCGGCTTGCGCCTTCTGGCCGGTCGCCAGAGCCTCCAGATATTGCCGATCGGCGCGGCCCAGCGCGGCCCGTTCTTCTTCGCGCTGATTGGCGACCTTCACGGCAATCTGGCTTTCGACCAGGCGCGGCTGCTCGTTGGCGGTCGAGCGCGCCTGCTCGGTTTCGATGCGTTTGACCTGCGCGGCTGTCTCGCGCTCGTAGGCCTTGGAGAGCTGATCGGCCAGTTGCTCGCGCAGGCGCGACACCAGCAGCTCGGGCGGAATGGCCGGCTCCCCGAGGCGGATCTGCTGGATGTCCACGCCGGCTTTGAGGCCTTCGCGCTTGACCAGATTCTCGATGGTTTGTTCCAGCGCGTCGCGGTTCTCAATCAGATCCAGCGCCCTGGTCGGACGATGGATGGTCTTGGTCGGATCGGCCGGATCCTTCAACGTAATTTCGGAGCCCGCGACGTTGCGCACGATCGAGCGGATGACCGGGATGAGAATGCGCGTACGCACCTCATCGAGCCCGCCGACGGCGCCGACGACGATCGGCGCATTCTTCGGGCTCACCTGCACCAGCACGCGCAATTCCTGCGGAATGTCCCAGCCTTCCACCTTCAGGAACACGGCGCGGTCGGCGGCGGTCTGCGGCTCGGGATGATCCTCGGAACGCTCGTTCTGCTTGATGTTGCCTTGCTGGTCGACCGAGAGATCGATGAAGCGCTTTGAGAAGCCGCCCTTGAAATCCCAGGTTTGTACGCGGGTTTCGACCAGGGTCACTTCATTGGCGTTGCGGTTGAGGTAGTAGGCGCCTGGCAACAGGGGCTCGCGCCAGATGCCGGTGCAGCCTGTTGGGACCAAAGGAACAGACAGCGCGCCCTCAATGCCCTTTTCGGCCGAGGCTTTCACCTCCTGCTCGACGCAATGCGAACCTGGACGCGTCACATTGCTCTTGACCACGCCGACGCTGCCGGCCGGGATCAACGTCGCCGCCGTCTCGGTGGGATGGGTGCGGACCTTGAACAGGTAGCGGTTAAGGCGGTACTGACCCGGCTTCAGCATGGTTTCCTGCGGGCCACGATAGCCGCCGTCCGTCAGGTACGTCTCGGCGTCCAACATGCCGGCGAGTTTCTCGTCCGGGATCAGCGGCGCGATGAACATGCCTTCTGGCATCGACTGACCGTCGGTGGTGGTGATTTCGCCATATTGGCCGATCGGGATCTCGACCAGATCAAGCTCTTCGACCTCGTAGAGCACGCGCACCAGCGGGATGAAGTGGAAGCCGGGGCCAAGCACGCGCGCCTGCGGACCCTGCTGGTTGCCGAGCGCAATGACGTGGCCAGGGGCCAGCTGCTCGGTGGCGTAGATGCGTTTGAGATGCCCAACCTTGTCGCCGTCGATGAAGACGTACGAGGTCTGGGCCATCAGGAAGAGGCCTATGAGGAAGCTAGCGAGGCCGAGGAGGCGCGGGCTGATCTGACCGAGCAGGCCGGTGAGTGCTCCAGTGCGTGAGTCTACGGGCTTAGCGCCGATGGTCGCCGGCACGGACGTCGCGGGAGGCGCGCCGCGCCCACGCACCATGAGCCAAATGCCGAGCAAAACCGCAAGAAAACCCAGGATCACGCCAAACATCGGTCGAAGCCTCCGTTACAGTGTCCGCATCGAGAATATGGGGATCGGCCGAAGAATCGGCAATGCGCCGGTGCGCCGAAACGCCCGTATGGTTACGAAGAGTGTGCGGAAATAGTTTGTAAAGTGTTGATAGGGTTAAGGAATATTAATCGGCAGCACGGATCGTCAGAGCCCGGATGAACTGCGGCAATTGCGATAGCGACGTTCTTTGCCTATAAGTCTAAAACATAGGCACGGAAACCGGCGCCAATACCTTTGAGTTCGTTGAGGTCTACGAGGGCGACTTCTTGGAGATCACGAGCGCGCGAGTTGCGCCGCAAGCTCGACCTCAGCCAAACCGAGTTCGCCGACCGCTACGGCATTCCATTGTCCTGCATTCACGGCTGGGAAAGCCGCCAGTCGAAACCCGACGCCGGTATGATGAGCTATCTCCTGGTGATCGAGGCTGACCCGGAAGGCACGGCGAAAGCCTACGCCAACCGGCGCATTCCTCAGGCGGCCGAGTAGCGCCGGATCACCCGCCGACCTTGCAGAACGTCGCGCGGCCCTGGCACGTCACGCCGCCAGCGTCCGACTTGCACGAATAGCGCTCGGCGCTGATCTTGTAGCCCGCGACCGTGCTAATGGCGACGAACCCCGGCCAAAGGTCCCAGCCGACTGCCTGCACCATGGTCTCGAGCGCGAACCATTTTGCCGATTTGGCGTCGGCGGAGGTGGCGACGGCGCCTTTGGTGACGCATCCGGCCTGGGCGGCCGAGGCGGTGACGGTGGCTGCGGACGCCAGGAGCAGAATTGCGAGGGTTGATACTTTGCGCATGGGCCGAGTCCTTTCGTTGTTGCGCAGCATTGCTATGCGACAACGGACGCGGCCAGTAAATTCTTCCCCAACTAGGGCTTCAAATTGCGCGCGTACTTATCCAGCGACGCCCGCAGCGCCGGACTTGCCGCACCCTCCACCACCGCCGTGCGCGCCATCAACGTTAGCACGTCGCGTTTCTGCTCCACGTCCAGCACCAGGCCGAGCTTGAACAGGCAGCGATCGAGATCGCGCACTTCGCCGACGGTCCAGCGGGCCTGGGCCAGCAGTTCCTGCGCCTGGGGCTCGCTCATCTCAAACGTCTTGCGGAATTCGGCCATGAGCGCGGCCTGTTCGCGCTCGGTCAGCGCCCCATCCGATTGGGCGACCGCGACCAGCATGCCGGCCGCCGCCTCGCGAGAATCCTTGATCAGCTCCAGCCGGTCTTTGGCCAGGCGCCGCCGCCACATCAGGCGCCGCCACAACCCGTGGGCGTCCTCGGCGGCGCCCGCCACATTGCGCACCGCGTCTGCCGCCGAATTGAGGCGCCACAAAGCGAAACTGACCGCGCCGATCAGCCCTGCGATCACTCCGAGAATGGCCATGAGGGTCCCCCTTTTCGAAACGAGCCGTCGTTTGATACTGCAAATTGCTTGCCAGCGCCTATGGTCAAAAAAGTGTTCACAGGCTTGTTCGATTTGGATCGGCCAGAGGTTCAAACAGGGGTTCAAACCGGCCGGCGGACGCGCTACACTCCCGCCCATGCGCATTCTCCTGACCAATGACGACGGCATCAACGCGGCGGGCTTCGGCGTGCTGCAGCAGATCGCGGCGGCGGTGGGCGACGAGGTGTGGTGCGTGGCGCCCGAGACCGACCAATCCGGCACTGCGCATTCGCTGTCGCTGCACGAGCCGCTGCGCTGCAAAGAGCTGGGCGAGCGGATTTATTCCGTGCGCGGCACCCCAACCGATTGCGTGCTGATGGGCGTGCTGCATCTGATGCCTGAGCGGCCCGATCTGATCCTCTCGGGCATCAACCATGGCGAGAACGCCGGGGCCGACGTCACCTATTCCGGCACCATCGCGGGCGCCATCGAAGGGACGCAGCTGGGCGTGCCCTCGATCGCGATGAGCCTCTCGCTCGGCGGCCGCGCGGCGACCACCGGCCATTGGGACACGCCCCTAAAACACGGCCCGGCGCTGATCGAACGGCTGGTGGCGGCGCGCTGGCCCGCGAATGTCTTGTTGAACGTGAATTTCCCAGACGTTCCGCCGGAGCAGGCTCAGCCCGCGCTGGTGACACGGCAGAGCATCCACGAAGAGGGACTCTGGAAGATCGTCGACCGCATGGACGGACGAGGCCAGCCGTATTTCTGGGTCGGGTATGAGGGGCGCAATAAGAATGCGCCCGATGGCACGGATTTGTGGGCGATCCAGCGCGGGCATGTCTCAGTGACGCCGCTGCATCTGGATCTGACGCACGACGCGACCGTGGAGAGGTTGCGGGGGTTGTTGGGGTGAGGGGGTGGGTAGTTTGAAATCGCCAATTCTGACCCTTGACAGAACCTTCAAGATTTCTTCAACGCAACAAAATGCCTGATGTAAGCCCAATGGAAGCGTATCGAAACGCCCGCGCAAAATTTTTCGCGGCAATTCAACGCGCGAAGAGTGTGTCGGTGGGATCGAGCGGTGTTCTGTCGACAGCCTATCAGATGTTCTATTCCTCGGTTCTATTCACACGGCTTGTAGTTACAGGCATCAGCATCCAAAAATTGCTACCAGACGACGACCCAAAGGCGCATTGGGACTTCAGTGCAGTCGCTTCAATAACACGCAACCTTTCTGAATGCTACTTAGTTCAGTATTTTTTATGTTTCGATGACATTGACAAAGATGAAGAGGAAGCTCGATTTTTAATGATGCACCTGCACGATCATAATACACGACGCAAGATGCTATCAGAATTTGAACCCAATAACGCTGATTTTGGCGATAGCAGCGATGCCGTTCAAGCAGACTTAGTTGATCGCATTTCGAAAACTCGACATTTCAATTCGTTATCTGAGAAGAAGCAACGTGAATTAATTCGCGGCGAGAAAACACCTTTTGTGCAGGATGAGGTTTTGGAGCGAATGGGGATAGATAGAAATGGGTTCCGGGGATTGTATCGCTTGTTCAGTGCGCATACTCATTCCGGACCTATGGCCTTTTATCGCATGGCAGACCAGGGAAGGGGCGGAGGCGTCGAAAACCCTGTGGATATTGAGTACATGGTCATCGCGTTGGAATTCGCCACCGACGTGATTCAAAGAGCCACTGTCGCAATGCTAAAGATTTTCCCGAATGCTGAAAATCGCGGTGCCCGCATATTAGACAAGTGAAAAGGGCCATTCCTCCGGAAGACGCTTTTAGGCATAGCGACTAGACCCGTAACGCCGACGCAATTGCGCCAATTGCCTTTACGCGATCCGTATCCATCACCAAAATTCGAAGGGAGGCATCTTTGTGCCGAGTCTTCAAAAATCCGTAAAAAATTTCGCGGGCTGCAGTGTCGAGTGACAATCCCCCAGCCCCTGTACCTAAAAGCGGGGCATGGATTGTACGGATTTCTTCAAATTGTTGAGAAATTTCACCAAGGCGCTCGCCAATATTGCGCAGCACACGTCCCGAACTGGAATTGTTGAGTACAGAAGCGGCGTAGGTATAATGCTTGGCATGCGACTTGTCGCCGGGGAACTTCAGCGGTGCAAACACCATGCCAAGATGATACTCAGGGCTAACCCGCATATTTGCTGCAATTTCTAAGGGGCGCTGCAAACAGAACCTCGCTGCACTGTCCTCTGTGGCTCCGCTAATAGTCCCCTTTGCCGAGCAAGGAAGAACCAATAAATCTGGACTGTTGCGTTCGATAAGCGCCCCTTGAAGAGTTCCAATCGCGCCGACACTACTGCTATCTATTGTATAGATTATACTTCGGAAACGGCGCCGAATTATTGTCCAAGCGCGAAAAGCAAGCGTTCCTGCCATCGCCGCAATTGCAAATCCAATCGTGCGCTGAAGCCAATCACCCATGGCATTTTCTATAGGTGTCGGAAAGTATGAGGCAACCCAAGTTAAGAGGCTCCAAAGCCATTCCATCAAAAAACCTCCGCGACGACACTCAGTGTTGTTCAACAGCGGCATATAAATGAGGTATTGTGGCGTTGCCAAGATAGGGGTGCGCCATTCACCCGGCACATCCATCCGCACCTGGGCCACCCCGAAAGACCCAGATGAGCCCGCATCCCTTTCAGCATGACATCCCGCACCGGCCCCGCCTATCATCCCGCAACGTACATCTGCGGGGAGGGAAAATCTCTATGCTGCGCACCACCAACCACTGGGCCGCCCTAGCGGCCCTCCTCCTCGCCACCACCATCCTTCCCGCCCACGCCGCCTCCGCCGGCACCGGAGCCTACGGCTCCGACTACATCCCCAACGGCAAATGTGGCCCCTTCCCCCGCGCCGTCGTCACCACCCCACCCTGGGCGTGCCTCGCGATAGTCGCCGGCCCTGACGATGGGTTCACCATGCCGCGCAGCGTCATCGAGGTGAGCCCGCGGCGGCTGCTCGTCATTGACATGGGCGGGTGGGCAAAGAACATCGGGCGGCTGGTGGAGATCCGGCTCGGCGAGGACGGCAGTCGCATCGTCACCACCTTGAAGGGCGGGCTCGACCGGCCGCACGGGCTGGTGCTGGGGCCGGACGGAAAAGTCTATGTCGGCGAGGCGACCGTCATCTGGCGTTTTGACCCGAAGGCGGCCGCCATTTCGCGCGAAGTGGTGCTCGACGGCCTGCCGGGCGCGGGACGGCATCCGCTGAAAACGTTCGCCTTCAAGCCCGACGGCAACATGATCGTCAACCTTGGCGCGCCGAGCGACCGCTGCGAGGCCAATTCCAACAGCCTCGCCTCGGTGCAATATCCCTGTCCCGTGGTCGAAGGCGACGCCCCCGAGGCCTCGATCTGGCTGCTCGAATTCGACAAGCCGGGCGGGGTGAAAAAGTCGTTCAAGCCGATTGCGCGCGGCTTGCGGAACTCCATGGCGCTGGCGGTGTCCGAGGCTGGCGTGATCGTGCAGGGCGAGAACAATGTCGATCTGCGCCCGGAAAACGATCCACCCGAGGAGCTGAATGTCATCACAGCGGGCGGCAATTACGGCTGGCCCTATTGCGCGGCCAATGGCGTGGTGCCGGGGTACGGACGGCATTTCAAGACTTGCGAAAAATTCACCAAACCGGCGGTGCTCGTCCCCGCCCATTCGGCGCCCTTGGGCATGATGTACTACCACGGGGCCATGTTCCCACCTTTGATGGGCAAACTGATCGTCAGCCTGCATGGTTATCGTAGCAACGGCCATCGCATCGTCGCCTATGATCGCACGGACGACGGCCGGCCGATTGCGCCCAAGGGCCCCCAACCCGCCTTTCCGTTCAAGCTGGTGGATGGCTGGGACGAACTTAAGGGCGTGCGCCCGCAAGGCGCGCCGGTATCGATCAGCACCGGGACGGATGGCCAGATCTGGTTCACCGAGGATAAGAACCGCACCGTGATGGTGCTGCTCAGCGGCGCGGCCTCGGCCAATGATCCCGGCCGCAAATCCATCCCAATCGTCGTGACGCCCGCCCCCGCCGGCTGGCCGACGCTGGCGCAGAAACTCGTCCCCGCCTGCAGCCAGTGCCATGAGGATTTCCGTGCTGCGGGCGCGCAAGCGATCTGGGCGCGACTGGCGCAACGCGGCTGGATCGATCAGAAGGCGGTGTCGACGTCGAAACTCATTCACTCCATGCGCGGAGAAGCGCCGCTTAAGCCGATGCCGCCGCCCAATGGCATCGGTGGGCTCGCGGGCGGAACGGCGGCCCTGGATGCGTTTATCAAGAGCCTGGCGAAGAATTAGCCGCGCTGCCGGCTGGTCGTGCCCCTTCTCCCCGTTTTTCACGGGGAGAAGGTCGGGATGAGGGGCAGCAGCTTGCTCCGTCCTCGTATCAACAGGGCCGGAGCCAGAACCTGCCCCTCACCGACCGCGTGGCTCTTGCCGCCGAAAAGGCGGCTGCGAGACGCGGTCTCCTCTCCCCGCAAAGAGGCGGGGAGAGGTAAAAGAAGCGCCTCCCTCAAACCTCTTTCGTCCGCTCACGGAGGAGGAATTTTTGCACTTTTCCGGTGCTGGTTTTGGGCAGTGCGCCGAAGATTACATGCCTGGGCACTTTGAACTTGGCCATGTTGTCTTTGCAGAACGCGATGATCTCTTCGCCCGTCGCCTCGGCGCCCGGCTTCAGTGTCACGAAGGCGCAGGGCGTCTCGCCCCAGTGCGCGTCGCCGCGCGCCACCACGGCCGCCTCCAGCACCTTGGGATGGCGGAACAGGATCTCCTCCACCTCAAGCGAAGAGATGTTCTCGCCACCCGAAATGATCACGTCCTTGGAGCGGTCCTTCACCGCAATCGATCCGTCGGGGAACCACACGCCGAGGTCGCCGGAGTGGAAGTAGCCGCCGGCGAAGGCTTCGTTGCTGGCGGATTCGTTTTTCAGATAGCCCTTCATGATGGCATGGCCGCGCATCATGATCTCGCCAAGCGTCGTCCCGTCGCGTGGAACCGGCTTCATTGTCTCCGGGTTCATGATCGCCACATCCTCGGTGACGGCGAACGGCAGGCCCTGGCGCACCATCAGGTCGAAGCGCTCCTGATCGGGACCATCGCGCCATTCCGGCATCTGATAGCAGAAAGTCGAGGGGCCGTAGGTTTCGGTAAGGCCGTAGCCGTGCTGCACGTCAAAGCCGAGCTTTTCCATCGCAGCCAGAACTGGGGACGGGGGCGCCGCGCCGCCAGTGACGAGTTTGACCTTTCCAGGCAGGGGACGACGCACCTCGGCCGGCGCGTTCGCCAGCATGTTGAGCACCGTCGGCGCGCCGCACATATGCGTGACTTTATGCTCTTCGATCAGCGCGAACACGCGGGCAGGATCAACCTTGCGCAGGACCACATGGGTCCCCGCTCCCGACGTAACCGCCCAGGTGTTGGTCCAGCCCGAGCAATGGAACATCGGCAGCGTCCAGAGATAGCGGCTGTTGTGGTCCATCTGAAGCATGTGGGCGTTACCGAGCGACCCCAGATGCGCGCCGCGATGGCTGTAGACCACGCCCTTCGGATTGCCCGTGGTGCCCGAGGTGTAGAGCAGGCAGATCGGATCCCACTCGTCCTCGATGCCGGGCGGCTGGAACGACGGATCGCCTTCTTTGATCAGATCCTCGTATTCCACCTCGCCAATTTTTGGCGCGCCCGGCGCCTCGGCGTCAGCGATGTCGATCACCGACAGTGGGGCCTTCAGTTGGGCCAGCGCCGGCTTCAGACTGGCGTGGAATTCGCGGTCGGCAAGGAGCACCTTGGCCTCGCCATGCTCCAGCGTGAAGGCGATGACGGGCGGATCGAGGCGGAAATTGATCGGATTAAGCACCGCCCCAAGCATCGGCACGGCGTAGTGCGCCTCCAGCATGGCCGTCGAGTTGAAGGCGAGAATGGCGACCGTGTCGCCGCGCTTCACCCCGCGTTTGGCGAGCGCATGAGCCAGACGCCGGCAGCGCTCATCCATCTCGCGGTACGTGATGCGCCGGTCGCCATGCACGATAGCCAACCGATCACCGAAGAATTTCGCCGCGCGCGTCAAAAATCCCAAAGGCGTCAACGGCACATAGTTCGCCTTGCGCTTGACCAGCTCCGGCCGGTTCCAGTCCATGGCTATCCTCCCTGACATGCGCCGACTTTTTTTTGCGCGGCGCTTTTGACCAACATGCGCTTAAGGTCTGCTGGTGACAACACGCGCGGCCGCCGGGGACGCCTCTCGAGTTGCATACCAATCTCTGTTGCAGCGCAGCAACTTGCATGTGATCTGCGGCGCGCCTAGATATGTGCTCCCGTTGCGTCGGCTTTGGGGGACGGTTCGATTTGAACCATAAAGCCGGCGGCTTGTGGTGGCGCGGGGGCGTCATTCGCGGATCTTGGGGACTTGGGACACACGCATGATCGGGCTCGTGATTGTCACACATGGCGGCCTGGCGACGGAATTCCGCGCCGCGCTGGAGCATGTCGTCGGACCGCAGACGCAGATTGAAACGGTGTCGATCGGTCCGGAAGACGACATGGAGATGCGGCGCGAGGAGATCCTGCAATCGGTGGGACGGGTGGAAAAGGGCGATGGGGTCGCGGTGCTCACCGACATGTTCGGCGGAACGCCCAGCAATCTCGCCATCTCGGTGATGGAAGACGCCAAGATCGAGGTGATCTGCGGCATCAACCTGCCGATGCTGATCAAGCTCGCCACCATCCGCAATGACGTGCCGCTCGCCGACGCCATCAACCAGGCCAAGGACGCGGGGCGAAAGTACATTTCCGTCGCCAGCCACCTTTTATCGGGCAATGCGTGATGGACGCCGACGAATCGTTCGCTGCGGACGTCACGGTCTGCAACAAGAAAGGGCTCCACGCCCGGGCGTCGGCCAAGTTCGTGCGCTGCGCGGAAGACTACGACGCGGCCGTGACGGTGATCAAGGATGGACAATCGGTGGGTGGCACGTCGATCATGGGACTGATGATGCTCGCAGCCGGGCCGGGCACGACAATCCGCATCGAGGCCAAGGGCCGGCAGGCAGAGGCCGCCTTGACGGCGCTGCGCAGTCTAGTGGAATGCGGGTTCGGTGAAGATAACACCGCCGGCTGATCCTATTCGGCCGCACGTAGCAGACGCTCTGGAGATATCGCGGCGGTCGTAACAGCTTGGCCCGCGTATGATACCGGCATCCCTTCGCCTCTCAAAAGCAGCGCTGCCAGTCCGCTCCAGGCCGGGGCCGTCTGGAGGCCGTAACCGCCCTGGCCGGCGCTCCAGAAAAAGCCATCCGTTCGCGGGTCAAAGCCGATCACGGGATCGCCATCGGGGGCGAACGTGCGCAGGCCGCCCCAGCTGCGCTCGATGCGCGTGACCTCGTGATCAACGAACCCCTGATAGCGATCAATCGCCTCGGCCAGCCCGAGATCATCGGCGAACGCATCGTGCGCATCGACCGGGTTGGCGTCCATCGGCGAGATCATCAGCTTGCCGCCGGTCGGCTTGGCGTAGAAGGTATCGGCGATCGTGCCGATCTGCGGCCAGCCGCGCACGTCCATGCCAACCGGAG
>JAYUAJ010000421.1:0-3454 GCA_043741375.1 Hyphomicrobiaceae bacterium
GGAAGGCTGGGAGGACGGGCTCTACGGTTTCGATGTGGCAGTACGCAGCATCGCGAAATTCGGCGGCGACCCCAACCGCATGTTCGTGTCTGGCCATGACGCTGGTGCGCATTACGCGGCGCTGATGGCGTTGAAGTCGGGCTGGCGCGATGCTCTTTCGCTCCCCATGGACGTGGTCAAGGGCTGCCTGCCGATCTCGGGCTTTTACGACTTCGGCCCCAACGCGGGCTTCAAGAACCGCCCGATGTTTCTGGGCGCCCACGAATTGAAAGGCGAGCGCTACGCCTCGGCGATCCGCTACGCCTACCCCAAGGCCCCGCCCTTCCTGGTCTGCTACGGCTCGGACGACCTTCCCAATGTACGCAGCCAGAGCCACGATTTCGTGCGCGCTCTGCGCCGCGAGGGCGTGGTCGCCGAGGAACTCATCCTGGAAGGCCAGGATCACTTTGCAACGGCCCTCGCCATCGCCGAAGACAACGGCCCCTGGATCGCGGCCGTCAACTGGATGACCGGCAACACCGGTTGAGTTTTGCCCTATCGGCGCGGGCCCCATCGGCGCGGGCTGGACTGCGACCCACGACCTGGGGCAAACTCGCTAGGAGTCGCACCAACACAGGTTGATCCTCCATGCGCATTGCTGCAGTGCTCGGGTGCCTTGTCGCCTTCGGCGCGTTTGCTCATCCCAGCTCCGCCAGTGCGGACGACTGGGCCAACTGCAAGGCCGACGATTTCAAGACCGTAATCGCCGCCTGCAGCAAGCTGATTAAAGCCGGCAAGCTGAATCGATCGCAGTTTGTCGACGCGCTCACCAACCGCGCGTGGGCCTACTACAACACCGACGACAACAACGCCGCGCTCGCCGACTATACGGACTGCCTGAAGCGCGACGCCAACAACGTCACATGCCTCAACGGCATGTCGGGGACCTATGTCTCCTTGTCCTGGCACCCGGACGCCATCACGGTCGCCGACAAGGTCATCGCGCTCAATCCGCGCAACCAATATGCCTATATGCACAAGGGCAATGCGCTGCACGCGACCGGCAGCTACTTGCAGGCCATCGCGCAATACGACAAGGCCCTTGAAGTGGCGCCCGGCTGGGTGCGGGCGTTTTACCGGCGTGGGCGCTCGTTGAATGAGGTGGAACGTTACGAGGACGCCATCGCCGACTTTGACAAGGTCGTGCTGATCGACCCCACCTACACCTTGGCGTTAGGCGCGCGCGGCTATTCGCACCGGGTGCTCGGCCAACTCGACAAGGCGCTGGACGACCTGAACGCCGCCACCAAGGCCGACGCCAAGGACGACTGGGCCTTCGTCGAACGCGGCATGGTGCTGCTGCAGCGCAACGAGACCGAAAGGGCGTTGGCCGATT
Source organism: Hyphomicrobiaceae bacterium (assembly GCA_043741375.1). Classification (GTDB taxonomy): domain Bacteria; phylum Pseudomonadota; class Alphaproteobacteria; order Rhizobiales; family Hyphomicrobiaceae; genus JANYHF01. The sequence continues at coordinate 1,376 of JAYUAJ010000421.1, forward strand.
TCGACGCCGGCATCGCCATGGCGCCGAGCGTGACCTGGTACTACGGCCAGCGCGGCATCGCGAACCTTCGCTTAGGCAAAACCGACGCCGCCAAGCAGGATTTCCAGCGTGTGCTGAAGACCGTGAAGGACGACGCCATTGCCAACGTCCACATGGGCCAGATCTACGAAAAAGCCGGCGACTCTGGCGCGGCAAAGGCCTTCTACCGCGCGGCGATGACCGGCACGGTGAGCGATCCCGACACGCGCGAGGCGCAGAAAGACGCGCTGAAACTGCTGGCGGCGATGAAGTAGGGCGGTGTCCCTCAATCCACGCCTACAGAGGGACGAGCCCCTTCTCCCCGTTCTTCACGGGGAGAAGGGGCGGGGTGAGGGCAGCAACTGGCTCCGTCCATGCACGAACAGGGCCGGAGCCAGTTGCAGCCCCTCACCGACCGCGTTGCTCTTGGCTCCCAAATGGTCGCCCGCGAGACGCGGTCTTCTCTCCCCGCAAAGTGGCGGAAGAGGTTGGTCCGTGCCCGACTGCAACCTTCCGACAGTCTCAGTCCAGCGCCGCCGTGACCATGATCTCGACAGTGTACTCCGGCGCCGCCAATTTCGCCTCGATGGTGGCGCGCGCGGGCGTGGCGCCCGGCGAGACCCAGGCGTCCCAGGCCGCATTCATCTCGGAAAATTTTGAGATGTCGGCGAGGAAAATCTGTGTCGTGATCAATTTCAGCTTGGAGGTGCCGGCGGCCTTCAGGAGGCGGTCGATGTTAGCGAGGATGTCGGCGGTCTGCTCTTTCACCGACTTGCCCTTGGCCGCATCGGCCACCACGCCAGCGAGATAGACCGTGTTGCCGTGAATGACGGCCTGGCTCATGCGCGGGCCGACTTCGAGACGTTTTATGGGCATGGGATGGTCCTTTCTGGGAGTGGGATAGCGGGGACTATTGCCAGATGCCAGGGCGGGCAACAAGTCAGACGAACAGCTCCGTCCGCTTGAACGTCGTCACGTCGATCAGGCCGAGATCGGAAATGCGCAATTCCGGTATCACCACCAGCGCCAGCAGTGAATGCTGCATATAGGCGTTGTTGAGCGTGCAGCCGCAATCCTGCATGGCCCTGATCAGCCGATCTGCCTGCGCGGCGACCACTTCGGCGCGCTGGTCCGACATCAGGCCGGCGATAGGGAGCGGGACCAGCGCCAGCTCCCGTCCGCCGGCGACGACAATCACCCCACCGCCAACCTCGCCCAAACGATTGGCCGCCTGCGCCATATCGGCGGTATTGGTGCCGACCACGATCATGTGGTGGCTGTCGTGCGCGACCGTGGAAGCGACGGCGCAGTCAGCCGTGTAGCCAAAGCCCGAGACGAAGGCGTTGACCACGCCCCCGGTTCCCTTGTGCCGCTCGACCAGCGCGATCTGGCAGACATCGGCCTCACGATCCATCTGCGCCAGGCCGTCGCGCACCGTCAGTGTGCGTTGCAGAGCCTTGGTCGGCGCCTGGTTTTCGACCACGCCGATGACGCGGGCGGTGACAGAATTGGCGCCGGCGGGGGCGGCGATGTTGAAATCCGTCGCGACGAGGCGCTTTCCGAGCTTCACTGTCGCCTTGGCGCTGGCGGGATAGGCATAGGGCGGCATATCGGCCGTCAGCCTGCCGTGCTCGGCAAGCACTTTTCCACGCGCGATCACCAGTTCGATAGGCAATGCGATCAGATCGGACGTAATCACCACATCGGCGCGCCGGCCCGGCGTGATGGAGCCCAACTCCCGTTCCAGCCCGAAATGCTGCGCCGTGTTCAGCGTCGCCATCTGGATCGCCGTGATCGGCTTCAACCCTTGCGCGATGGCATGGCGCACGACGCGATTCATATGGCCGTCGTGAACCAGCGTGCCCGAATGGCTGTCATCGGTACAGAGAATGAAATTGCGCGAGCCGAGCCCGCTCTCAGTAATGGCTTTGACCTGCGCGGCCACGTCATACCAGGCCGAGCCCAGCCGCAGCATGGCCCGCATGCCCTGGCGCACGCGTGCGAAAACGTCCTCAACGCGCGTACCCTCATGGTCGTCGGCTGGGCCGCCCGCCGCATAGG
>JAYUAJ010000422.1:0-3434 GCA_043741375.1 Hyphomicrobiaceae bacterium
GTTCCTGTTGCTGAAAGATTCTCGCGCCAGTTACTTCATCGAAGGTGAAAATCCGCCACAAGATCGGATTCAAAGATGGGGACGGGCTATCGGTCAAGCAGGCCGCACGCCAATTGACCTCGATGAGCTTCTGCGATTGCAGCAAATTGTCATTGGCGATTCCCGCTTCGTCAAACTTGGATTGCGCACTGAAGGAGGATTTATCGGCGAAAGAGACCGGAGCACCGCCACTCCGCTGCCAGACCATATCAGCGCACGATATCAAGACCTCCCAGAGCTGATTGCAGGCATGGTAGCCTTTGACCGCGAGAAATCCCCTGAACTTGACGCCGTGATAGCAGCCGCAATTCTCGCCTTCGGATTTGTCTTTATCCATCCTTTTGAAGACGGCAACGGCCGGATACATCGTTATCTCATTCATCACGTTCTGGCGGCTCGAGGGTTCAATCCACCTGGGGTCGTGTTTCCGATTTCATCGGCGATCATGGCTCGCATCGAAGACTACAAAGCTGTTCTTGAAATATACTCGAAACGCATTCTCCCCCTTGTTCAGTGGAAGTCGACGGAGAACGGCAACGTCGAAGTTCTCAACGACACGAGCGATTTTTATCGTTATTTCGACGCCACACCGCAGGCCGAATTTCTCTTCGGCTGCGTCAAGAAAGTAATCTACGAGGATTTGCCCGAGGAAACCGATTACCTGCGACGATATGATAAATTCCGGTCTGGGGTTGAAGCCATCGTCGAGATGCCGGATCGCATGATTGATCTTCTCTTTCGTTTGCTTCGGCAAAACGACGGACGGCTCTCGAAGCGAGCGTTGGAAATGGAATTCTCCAAACTTGTTCCAACCGAAGCCACGGCCATTGAGGCCGTTTATCAGCATTCATTTTTGGCGGCTTGAGCAAGCGTCAGCAATGATGAGCACCCTTTTATCCCGTCTTCTTGTTCTGCCGGTTCGCCGCCAAATCCTCCACAACGGCGGGATCGGCGAGAGTGCTGGTGTCGCCGAGCGCGCCCACATCATCCTCGGCGATCTTGCGCAGGATTCTCCGCATGATCTTTCCGGAACGCGTCTTGGGCAATCCGGGGGCGAACTGAAGTTGATCGGGCTGAGCAAACGGCCCGATCTGTTTGCGCACGAACTGTTTCAGCTCGGTCTTCAGCTCTTCTGAGCCCGTCTCGCCAGCCATCAGTGTTACATAGCAATAGATGCCCTGGCCCTTGATGTCGTGCGGGTAGCCGACCACGGCGGCCTCAGACACCTTTGGATGCGCCACCAAGGCCGATTCAATTTCCGCCGTGCCCAGACGATGGCCTGAGACGTTGATCACGTCGTCGACGCGGCCGGTGATCCAGTAATAGCCGTCAGCATCGCGTCGGCAGCCGTCGCCGGTGAAGTAGGCGCCCTGGTAGGTAGAAAAGTACGTTTGCACGAAGCGCGCATGGTCGCCGTACAAGGTACGCATCTGGCCGGGCCAGCTGTCCGTCAGGATCAGGTTGCCGCTGGTTTCGCCGTTAAGGACCGTCCCCTTCTCATCAACCACGGCCGGCTTGACGCCGAACAGCGGCAGGGTCGCCGACCCCGGTTTTAGACGTGTCGCGCCGGGTAGCGGAGATATGAGAATGCCACCCGTCTCGGTTTGCCACCAGGTGTCCACAATCGGGCAACGGCCGTTGCCGACCACGCGGTGATACCACTCCCAGGCTTCCGGATTGATCGGCTCGCCGACCGATCCGAGCAGCCGCAGGGACGAGCGATCCGAGCGCTTCACGAAATCGTCGCCGGCGCCCATCAGCGCGCGGATGGCCGTGGGGGCGGTGTAGAAAATCGTGACCTTCCACTTGTCGATGACATGCCAGAAGCGCGACGCCGTCGGATAATTCGGCACGCCCTCGAACATCAAGGTGGTCGCCCCGTTCGCGAGCGGCCCGTACACGATGTAGCTGTGGCCGGTCACCCAGCCCACGTCGGCCGTGCACCAAAAGATGTCGCCGTCGTGATAATCAAAGACATATTGATGCGTGAGCGCGGCAAAGACCAGATAGCCGCCGGTCGTGTGCAGGACGCCCTTCGGTTTGCCAGTTGAGCCCGAGGTATAAAGAATGAATAGCGGATCCTCCGCGTTCATCTCTTCCGGCTTACAGTCGCCTGAAACCTTCTTCAGTTCATCGTGCAGCCAGAAATCGCGAGCCGCGTTCCAGGCGATTTTTCCGCCAGTGCGCTTGACCACCAGCACACGCACATCGGCCCCGCCGAGCTTGGCCAGCGCATCGTCCGTGTTCTTCTTGAGCGGAACCGGCTTGCCGCCGCGCACGCCCTCGTCGGCCGTGATGACAATTCTCGAGGCGCAATCCTGGATGCGTCCGGCCAGCGACTCCGGCGAGAACCCGCCAAACACCACCGAATGCACGGCGCCGATGCGCGCGCAGGCCAGCATGGCGTAGGTTGCCTCCGGAATCATCGGCAGATAGATGGTGACGCGGTCGCCCTTCTTGACGCCATTGGCCTTCAACACATTGGCGAAGCGGCAAACCCGTTCATGCAATTGGCGGTAGGTGATGCGCTCGTCCTGGGTCGGATCGTCGCCCTCCCAGATGATGGCGATCTGGTCGCCGCGGCTGGCCAGATGCCGGTCGATGCAGTTGGCTGAGACGTTCAGCGTCCCGTCCTCGTACCATTTGATCGAGACGTTCTCGGGCGCGAAAGAGGTGTTCTTGACCTTTGTGTAGGGCTTGATCCAGTCGATGCGCTTGCCCTGCTCGCCCCAGAAGCCGACCGGGTCATCGACCGAGCGCTGGTACATGGTCTGGTACGTCTTGGCGTCGATCCAGGCTTTGCCCTGCCAGTTGGCCGGAACTTCGTAGACTTTGTCAGCGGACATGTGGCGGCGCTCCCGGGATCATGGTTGTTTGGCGCGGATGTTACAGAAAGGTCGGGCGGCGGCAACAACCGAAAGTTGCTCTCGTCTGTTTTGGCGAGGTGTTGGCGAGACGATGCTCGGACGGAGACGCGAATGCCTGACGCGACGCCGCCGCTGCTGCTTTGGATGGATTCGCCGGGCAGTGCGGCGCAGGCCGTCCAGGCGACCGGCTATCTGATGCTGTTCGGCGTGACGGTGATGTGGATCGCGGAACGCGTTTGCTACTTCAGCATGATCCAGCATCTGGGATCGGTGTCCACCGTGCAGGCAGTCTATGTGGCGACGCCCGCCGCCGTGCTGTTTGGATTTTTGCTGTTCGGCGAGACGGTCGATCGCTGGCTGCTGGCCGGGCTGATGCTGTTGATGGCGTCGCTGTGGCTCAACAATCGGGCGGTGACCGGATCAGCCCATCAAACCGATCACCAGTCCTTGCAATAGCAGAACGCCCAGCCAATGGGCGCCGTCGATGAGCGTCAGTGAGCGCTTATTGCCCTGGTAACCGTGCGTCGT
>JAYUAJ010000423.1:0-3429 GCA_043741375.1 Hyphomicrobiaceae bacterium
GCACATTGGCTTCGGCGGTCATGACTTCCTGGTGCTCGACGGCGTGCACCACGTGACCCTCGACAGTCTGGCGGCAGGTTCGCTGGTTCTGTAGTCGCAGGGCTCACTCTCAACGCCAGGCCGCCCGGAACACCTTCCGGGCGGCCTTTTACTGGGAGTCCGGCACTGGCGGTGCCTTGACTCCGGGCACCCCAAGCCGTTGGAGTCATTGGTCGGCGCGGAGCAACATCAGCAACGAGATCGTATCACAGGGCGTGCTACGAGCGGTCCTGTCGATCGCACGGACTCTTTCTCGAGTAGAACAAGAATTGACCCGTTCCAGGCTGAAACTTTTCCATCATTTGTCTGCGGCGGCGGCCGTCACGGGCATCTGCGCGGCGCCAGCTGCGGCGACCGATGCTGCCCCGTGCTCGGCCCGTTATGGCGCTGGCGTGGTATTCCCACCGCTCACGGAAACCACCGAGACCCTGACAGGCGCCAGGCTACGCCAATTGCTGGGCAACAAGGGCTGGGGCCTGATCGAAGACGTCACAGCTGTCGCGCCAGCGCGGGCGCCCGCCCCATTGGTGCTCGAAGTCAAACTGCCCAAAGGCTCCATCGACCACAAGAACCCAACGGCTCCGATGGGCGGGATGGGATTTCGCTGGCGCCCGGGAATGCCATCCGGAACCACCGCCGCCTGCCTTAGCTACCACCTCTGGTTCGCCCCCGATTTTTCCTTCAACAAAGGTGGCAAGTTGCCCGGCCTGTTCGGCGGCGACGGCCCCGCCGGCGGCAAGGACGTCGACGGCCAATCCGGCTTCTCCGCGCGTTTCATGTGGCGTGCGAAGGGCGAGGGCGAGGTCTACGCCTACATCCCCGGCAAACCCGATGGCCGCGGCATGAGTATCGATCGCGGCGCCTGGACTTTTCCACGGGGTGCCTGGGTGCGCATGGAGGAGGAGGTCGTCCTCAACACGCCAGGGACGCCCGACGGCCAGCTCAGGGTCTGGGTCGATGGAGCCCTGAAACTCCGCCATGACGACGTTCTCTATCGCACCAGCCCCGATCTCGGCATCGACGGCGTGATGGCGGACATTTTTTTCGGTGGCAAGACTGTCGAATGGGCCGCACCGGCTGACACAAAGGTGCGCCTAACGCCGTTCACTCTTGCCTGGCGATGACTCCATGATAAGGCTTTGGCCAGTCGAGTCGGCCAGCGCCATCAGCTTTCCAGCCTGCGGACACCTAAATCATGCAACAGCGCCTCCTGACCAAATCCAACACCATTCATCCGCTGATTTTGTCCGGAGGCTCCGGAAAACGCCTGTGGCCGCTGTCGCGCCAGGCCAACCCAAAGCAGTTCCTGAAAGTTCTGGGCGATCACAGCCTGTTCCAGGAGACCTGCCTGCGGCTGCAGTCGACTTCGTTCGGCAAGCCGATCGTCATCGCCAATGACTCGCACCGCTTCTTGGTCGCCGAGCAATTGCGCGAACTCGGGCTGTCGGCCAAGTCCATTGTACTTGAGCCCATGGGCCGCAACACCGCCCCAGCCGCCGTCATCGGCGCGCTGCTGGCGGCGCGCGACGACATCGACAGGCTGATCCTGCTGCTGCCGTCCGACCACGCCATCGCCGATCCCAAAGCTTTTGCGGAGGCGATCACGGCGGCCACTCCGGCGGCCCAGGCCGGCAACATCGTCACTTTTGGCGTGAAGCCCGACCGTCCCCATACGGGCTACGGCTACATCGAAGTGGTGCCCGAGGCCGATGACGGCGAGCGCTCGCTCCCAGTCAGCCGCTTTGTCGAAAAACCCGACGCCAAACGCGCCGCCGAATATGTCTCAAGTGGCCGCTTCTACTGGAACGCCGGCATCTTCCTCTTCACCGCCCGCACCATGCTGGAAGCGGCCGAACGCTTCGCCCCAGGAATCATGACCTCCTGCGCCGAAGCCATCGCCCAGGGCGCGCGCGATCTGGATTTCCTGCGCCTGTCCGAAAAGCATTTTGAGAAGGTGGACAGCATCTCCATCGACTATGCGATCATCGAAAAGGCCAGCAACATCCGCTGCGTGCCGCTCAGCTGCGGCTGGAGCGACCTCGGCTCATGGACGGAAGTCTGGGAAACCGCCAAGCAGGACGCCGAGGGCAATGCAGCGCGCGGCGATGTGAGCTTCCTCAAGTCCAACGACAGCTATGCCTACACCGACAGCGCCGCCGTATCGGTGGTCGGGCTGGACAATGTGGTGGTGGTGGCGACCCGCGACGCCGTGCTGGTGACGTCCAAAGCCGAATCGCAATCGGTCAAGACGCTGGTGGAGAAATTCGAGCGCGAAGGGCGCGAGTCAGTAATTCACCACCAAAAAGTGCACCGCCCCTGGGGCTGGTACGAGCGCCTGGCGCTGGGCGACCGCTATCACGTCAAATGCATCATGGTGAACCCCGGCGCAACGCTATCGCTGCAGAGCCATTTCCACCGCTCGGAACACTGGGTAGTCGTAAAAGGCGCCATCGAGGTGACCAAGGACGATCAGGTCATCATCCTCAGCGAAAACCAGTCCACGTTCGTGCCACTTGGCTCAAAACACCGCATGAAGAACCCGGGCAAAATCCCGGCGTTCCTGATCGAAGTGCAGTGCGGATCGTACCTCGGCGAGGACGATATCGTGCGCTACGAGGACGTATACGGGCGGGTGGCGAAGTAGGGGGCAGCCTAACTCAGAAGGCTGGCGATAGTGTTCGGTTTCGTCGAGCCACGCTATGAAAAGCGCAAATAACGGAGTTAGATGCTAAATTTAGACGGTAATTACTTCTGTTGACCTGCTTCACATACAGATGTCGCAACACTGCCCGACGCCTTCGACGTAGCCGTGGCGTCGTTCGATCGAATCGGTGATGGGTACGTCGGTTTCGGTCCCGCAGATGACGCACAGCTCGGTGCTGGCAAGACCGGCGCTGAGCCGTCCGAAATTGCGCAGACGCTCGGCGGCGCCACGGCGGTGCAATAGGCCGCTGGCGGAGCGCAACCGGGTGATCGGAGCGCTCAGGAATTCGGAAACATCGTCCAACTTGGCGGTAGACACAGGAACACAACCTCGCGACGCAACGATACACCCAGTGATGCTACAGCAATTTTGGTGAATGAATCGTTTGCAGTCAAAAAATCATCCGTCGATGTGGCAAATATGATACGCGATCGCGCTGATTGGCGTCTCCCATCACGAAACTCGCTTGGCAGCCTGGTAGTAGGCGACCGTCTCGGCAAGTCCAGTCTCAAACGGCGTGGTAGCGCCGCCAAAGCGCTTTTGATATTTCGACGCGTCCACCCGGTACGGGCGGTCGGTCTGAAATGCCATTTCCTTGATCTCGCCGAGGATCGGCTGGAACAAGGCCAGGATCGGTATCAGCCAACCCGGCAGCACCTGGATTTTCGGTTTCACACTGGCGATCG
>JAYUAJ010000424.1:0-3429 GCA_043741375.1 Hyphomicrobiaceae bacterium
GTCAGGTAGAAATTGGTGGCGAACAGCAGCGTAAACAGCCGAGCGCGGTCCGGGTCCACAACAAGCCGGAACACGCCGTGGACGTAGAGCACCGCGATCGCGTTGAGCAGCTGCGTAACGATGATGGCCCAGAACGCCGTCGGCCCCAACAGGCGCGCGGTCAGCCCGGCGATCCACTGCATCATGGGCGGATGCTTGACGGTTTCGAGCGAGAAGAAATGCCCCCAGGTGAAGGCCTCGCGCGTGTCGCTAGCGGGCGTGGGGAGCACCAAGAGCGCGAGCAGCGCCGGCACCAGCAGCGAAAAGCCTGCGATCAGCACATAGCGGTCGATACGAAGCATAGAATCTGGGCCTGCTGGGACGGGAAGACCGCCCAACCGGCGGGCGCCAGAGTAATGGCCCGCCGCCGCCGGGGCGTCCAGCAAATCGCTCGTCCCCAGGGACGTGGGTGCGTCGGCGACCGCGAGGCCAATTGGTGACTTTTGCATGCGGCCGCTTTAGACATCGCCCATGACCACCCTGACCGCCCCGTTTCCTGCGCCCGTCGCGCTCGCGTCCGCACCTGCCGCACCGCCACCGTCGCTGGCGGGCCTGTCGCATGCCGGCCTGACCGCCCGGCTCGCCGACATCGGCATCCCCGAACGCGCCCGGCGCATGCGCGCAAAACAGCTGTGGCGCTGGTTGTATGTCCAGGGCTCGCAGTCGTTCGACGACATGACCGACATCTCCAAGGACTTGCGCGCGGAACTGGCCTCGGCGTTCACGCTCGCCCGTCCCGAGATCGTCGCCGAGCAGGTCTCCACCGACGGCACGCGCAAGTGGCTGTTAAGACTCGCTGCCACCGGGCGCGACGGCAAAGCGCCGGAAGTCGAATGCGTCTTCATCCCCGAGGCCGAGCGCGGTACGCTGTGCATCTCCTCTCAGGTCGGCTGCACGCTCACCTGCTCGTTCTGCCATACCGGCACGCAGAAGCTGGTGCGCAACCTCACCGCGCCGGAGATCGTCGGCCAGATCCTGGTCGCGCGCGACCGCATCGGCGACTGGCCGGGCGCGGCAAAGCCCAACGACGGCGGGCTGATCCCGGTTGGCGACCGCGCCATCACCAACGTCGTGCTGATGGGCATGGGTGAGCCCTTGTATAATTTCGACAATGTGCGCGAGGCCATGGCGGTGACCATGGACGGCGAGGGCCTGTCGCTTTCCAAGCGCCGCATCACGCTGTCCACGTCCGGCGTGGTCCCCGAGATTCCGCGCTGGGGCGAAGAATCGGGAACGGGCCTCGCCATATCCCTGCACGCGGTGCGCGATGAGCTGCGCGACCTCCTGGTGCCGATCAACAAGAAGTACCCGCTGGCCGAGCTGCTGCAGACCTGCCGCGATTATCCCGGCGCCACCAACGCGCGCAGAATCACCTTCGAATACGTCATGCTGAAGGGCGTGAACGACAGCTTGGCCGACGCGCGCGAGCTGGTGCGCCTGCTGGCCAGGATCCCAGCAAAAATCAATCTGATCCCGTTCAACCCCTGGCCGGGCGCCCCCTACGAGTGCTCGGAGTGGGCCCAGATCGAAAAATTCGCCGAAGTGGTGAACAAGGCCGGGTACGCCAGCCCGGTGCGCACGCCGCGCGGCCGCGACATCATGGCCGCCTGCGGACAATTAAAGAGTGCCAGCGAAAAGGTCCGCGCCAGCGCCAGCCGCCGGCTGGAGGGGACGAGTTCTTGAGATGAAACTGCTCTTTCGCATCCTCTGGGTCGCCATCGCCGCGGCCTTCGCCAGCTTCGCCGGCCTCGCCTTCATGCTCGCCTTTGGCCTGGAATGGATGACCCGCATCGCCGCCGCCGAAACGCCCCCGGACGGCGCGGCCGTCGAAGGCTGGCTATCGGTCGCAGAGACCGTGTTTGCGAAGGCGGGCGCGCTGTTGCCGGTGGTGACCGCCTTCACGCTGGTGCCGGGCCTGATCGTGCTGATCGTGGCTGAGGTCGCGCGCATCCGCTCGCTGACGTATTACCTGGCGGCCGGTGGGATCGCGTTCGTGGGCCTCCCAGTGATGTTGCGGCTGGCTGGCAGTGCCGGGGCCGCGGGCGCAGGCGTGCCGTGGCAGACGCCGTTCCTGCTGCTGATCGCGACGGGCGGGTTTCTGGCCGGGGCGGTGTATTGGGTGCTGGCGGGGCGGCGGGCGTGAGGGGGGGTGTCTTTGGCCAATTGAGTCAGTGGCGCCGTCACCCAGGAGATTGCAAAGCGCTTGCTCACCAATAAAATATCGAACGGTGTCGAACGCGGCTGGCATTTCGAAGAGGGAAAAATAATGGGTCGCGACGAAGTCGAATTGGCAGTGATGCGAAAGGCGAGAGCCCACAAGTCTCTGCGCAAACACTTGGCAATGTCGGATGATTTTTCTATCATGATAGCGATTTGGTCCGCCGACGCAGTCCAAAGCGACCGAGCTGAGTACGCAAAGACTTATTTCAAATTTCCAAAAGAGGCTATAAACGCACGAATACCGTCACCCCACTATCTCCGACAATGGTATTTGGAAATACTTGCCAATGAGTCTCTTCGATTACCCCGGAAAGAGAAGCCAAAAGGTGTAAGATTCAGAACTCTGAATCTCAGAGAGTATGCGGCGCTAGCGATGCTGCACAAAGACTTGCGTAAGATTGAGGATGCGGAGGCTGCAGGAGTTATAACGCGTGCCGGAGTATCCTTGGAAATCACCAGGATCGCCAAGAGAGATTTTTTTTGGCAAAGAGGGGTCGCGAACGCAGCTTTTATATATCGTTCGTCTTTTATATATCAATTCAAAGATGCCAGTGAACATTTCTCAAATAAATACGGTATAAACATTACAGATTTCTTTAAATTCGGGATTATTTTGTATTGCCATCTCATGCGGTGTCCTTGCGTTTCTCATTCGCTCGATTTATCACCCTTCGGCATCGACGACGCGACTCGCGACGCGGCATTTAAAATATTGTCGACAAACATTGTCAACGCCCGCTCAAAAGCCTCAACTTTTGCCGCAAGCTATTCCAGCTTGCTCTACCGACCAAGCGTTCTGAGGAGAACGCCATTAATTGAAATGCTAGACAAGCGAGGGAGGATACATTGCAGTCCATTGATAGATCTCATTCTTGAGCGTATTTCATCTGGAATTTTTTACGATATTGTCGATAATGGTAAGGTTTTAAGAATCGTGGGTGAGAAATTCGAAGCCTACTGTCGAAAACTAATCATTGGGTATTGCCATGATTTAGAAGCGCAATGTGAGATTTCTTACGCTAAGGGTCAGAGAAAAACACCCGATGTTCTTATTATGAGCGATGGTAAAATTGAACCTGCTTATCCACGTCACTCAGTCAAAATTAGCAGTCGATACGGCATTGGCGCGGTTCGGACCGCCGCATAGGTCAAGCGTGGAATCATCGATGC
>JAYUAJ010000425.1:0-3427 GCA_043741375.1 Hyphomicrobiaceae bacterium
GTGCTGGTAAAGCTCGTGCATGAACAGCAGCTGCGAGAGCGTCTGGCGGTTCAGGTAGAGCGCCAGGTGCGCGAGGATCTGCTCGTTGGGGATCGGGGAGTGCTTCAGCATCTTGTAGAAATCGTGGCGCATCGTGTTCTCCCGCTCGGTCGCGCGGAACGAAGATTGCAGCTTCTTGTCCTTGATCCCCTTTTCACCGACGAGGCGCTTCTTTTTCATGTCTGCTCCATTTCCCGGATGTTTGGCTGGCTAGGTTCTGCTGAAGTATGAATTCAAGGCTTCGACGAGGCGTCCAACATGTGCGCTCGACATTCTCTGGTCTACCGGCAAAGTTAGCACGGACGATGCCAGGTTCCGCTCCTGCAGGAACGCGTCGCCGCCGGGAAGGTGCTCGAGCGGCCAATGCACCGGGCAGAAGATTTCCCTGTCCGCAAGGAATCGCCGCAGGCCATCCCGCTTGGCGCCGGCGACAGCGACCGGCAATCCCAGGGGTGCCTCGTCTTCGCGGAGGGAATCGAAGGCCGGCCGCAGCCTGTCGGTCAGCCCTGCCGCGGCAAGCCGCTGCGACAGTTCCAGCCAGTTTGCCCGCCGTCGCGTGGATGCTGCTTCCCAGTCCAGCCGTTCCATCATCCACGCGGAAAGCCACGACATGCGTCGAGGGATGACGCGGTCCAGCAGCCGATTCTCGGAATGCTCGAACAGGGGCAGGAAGTCCTGCGCATCGGTGCTGGCGCCCCGCAGGACCTTGCCCAGCATGCGGGCGGACACGAAGGTCTCGTCCGGCGGCTCCAGCGCTAGATCGATTTCGCGCAGATCGACGGCGGACCTGGATAGCAGCGCGGCGCCGTCCATGACGGGCAGCAGCTTGCGGTAGCTGGTGACCTCGAAGTCGCCGCTGTTCCCGAGCCCCGGCATCAAGCCGCCCTGCACGCTGTCTTCAATGACCCACACGCCTGCCGCGCGGTAGTCCTGCGCCGCTTGCGCCATCGCACGGTTGCGATGGCCGAAGTAGTGGATGAAAAGAAGCGTTTCGCCGGCGCCAGGCTGCGGCAGCGCATCGCCTTTGCGCGCGAACGGAGACGCGCCTGAATAGTATTGAATCTCGAATCCGGCCTGGCGGAACGGCTGCGTGATGGATTCGCAGGAATATGCCGGCAGCCACGTGCGCGGCTTGCCGCCGCGGCGGCGGATGGCGGAAGCCGCGATCAGCAGCGCCGACCGCCCGGTGTCCGTCCATAGGCAGTTGCGGCCGGAAAATTTCGCCGCCGGGTCGGCACCGGCTCGCCCCGCGTAGTCGGCCCGGGAAAATTCGAACTCGCCACCGATGCGCAGAGAATTAGGCGGGCAGGTCATAGAATCGTTTAGGGGCGCGCCGCGCGGCATCCACTTCAGCCAGTTTTTTCACGATCCGCGTGGAAGCATCGCTATCGCCATAGAGGGACACGGTTTTGGCGGCGCTTTGCCTGAATCCCGCCGAGGTAGCCTGCCGGATTGCGACGGCGATAGCCGTGCGATCTGGCGCGCAATCGATGATCGAACTCGCCTTGAGGCGCCCTTTCTGGCGATCGCCGATATTCACGGTGGGCACGCGCAGGCCGGGCGCCTCGACGATGCCAGATGAGGAGTTGCCGACAACCGCGGCGCAATGCTTCATGGCGCTGAGGTAGACCAGTTGCCCCAGGGATGTTGCCGCGCGCACTCGATCCGGATGCGCGGCTGCATATGCATCCAGCACAGCGTTCATCGCTCTTCCCCCAGTATCGGCATTCGACTTGGTCGCCAGCACGGCCAAGGCGGGGAATTCGTCGAGCGCTTCCAGCAATGCCCGTAGGCTGTGCACCGGGTCGGCATCTCCGGTGGTCATCGGATGATAGGTCACTAGGAGAAATTCCTGACTCGATTCCAACCCGACTTTTGCGCCGAGCGCTTCCCGGCTCAGCAAAGGCAAGCGTTTGATGTTGTCTAACGCCGGGTCGCCCAAATTGAATACGCTATCTGGCTGCTCGCCCAGCTGTATCACGCGCCGGCGATAGGGCTTGGCCGCGACGAAGTGGTAGCGGCTCATCTTGGTGATGCAGTGCCGCAAGGTGTCATCGATAGCGCCCTCCGTCACTTCGCCGCCGGAAATGTGCGCAATGCAAATGCCCGCAAGAAACGCCGCCTGGGCAGCGGCGAATATTTCAAAGCGATCGCCCAGCACCAGCACGATGTCCGGCTCGAGGCGCGCGAAGGTGTCGGCGAACTCCGTCGTGCCAAGTCCGACAGATTTAGTAATACCAGCGGGAGAATCGCCGAAGACCAGCGTCTCGACCTTGGCGTCGATGCGGAAGCCGTCGTTTTCCAGATCGCGGTAGGTCAGGCCAAAATCGGCTGACAGGTGCGCGCCGGTGGCGACGACCTGCAATTCGAGATCCGCCGACTGGCGGATGCTTTCCATGATCCAGCGCAGCAAGCCGTAGTCTGCGCGCGTGCCGCTGACGACGCAGATCTTGCGCTTCATAGCTCGATCATCTCGTCCGGCGCGAAATCGCGCGGGGCTTTGCGGCCCAGGACCTCATCCCAGCGCATCGGCGAGATGCCGGTGCCCGGGCGCTTGGCCGCGATGTTGCTTTCGCTGAAGGCTTCGCCAGCGCAGATCGCACGCGACGCCACCAGCGAACGGCGGGCGATGGGTTTGTTCTTCATCTCGCTCGGACTGGGCCGCTTGACGCCGTCCCCGAGAGCCCGCTCCACGTTGCGGATCGCCGCGACCATCACCGCCAGTTCGTCCGGCTCGAGGCTTGCCTTGTGGTCCGGCCCCGGCAGCTTGCGGTCCAGCGTGAAGTGCTTTTCGATCACCGTCGCCCCCAGCGCCACCGCCCCGATCGCCACCTCGATGCCCGGAGTGTGGTCAGAGTACCCCACGGCCACGCCGAACGCATCGCGGATCGTCGCCATGGCGCGCAGGTTCACGTCGGCCATCGGCGTCGGATATTCGGTGTTGCAGTGGAGAACCGTGATCCGGCCGCGCGGCGTGCCCGCGCTTTCCAGCGCCGCCAGCGCGGCGGCAATTTCGTCCTGCCCGGACATGCCGGTGGACAGGATCACCGGCTTGCCGAAACGCCCGACGCGGCGCAGGAACGGCAGGTTGGTGATTTCGCCCGAGGCGATCTTGTGCATGGGCACACCGAGCGCGTCCAGGTTGTCCAGGGACGCATGGTCGAAAGCGGTCGATAGGAAGGTGATGCCCAGGCGCTTGCACTCGGCGTCGAGCGCCACGAACGCGGACCAAGGCAACTCGAGGGCGCGGATCATCTCCAACTGGTTGCCCGCGCCGGTCGCGCTCTGCTGGTATTCGGCCTTGCTCGCCGATGCAGTCACGACGTCCTCGGCCTTGAAGGTCTGGAACTTCACGGCGTCGCAGCCCGCCTGCTTCGCGGTGCGGCAC
>JAYUAJ010000426.1:0-8000 GCA_043741375.1 Hyphomicrobiaceae bacterium
GCGCCAATTGCGGCGTCCTCAATGCTGCGATTGAGTCGGTCATAAGCGACAAGATAGCGGTCGCGGTTGGCCTTGGCCTCCTCGAACCATTTGAGGGCACCGAGCAGTTCGTTGTCACCGCACCAGAGGACAATGGATGGGTGCGAGCCGAGACGGCGGACCTGGTAGTCCACCTCCTCCTTGACCTCGGCAAGAAATCCGGCTGTAGCCGGATAGAGACTGCACGAGAACATAAAGTCATGCCAGACCATGAGGCCGAGGCGGTCGCAGAGGTCGTAGAAGAAGTGCTGCTCGTAGGTGCCGCCACCCCAGACACGGATCATGTTCATGTTCGCGTCGACTGCGGCACGCAACAGCTTCTCGGTGAGTTCGGACGTACACGCCGAAGGCAACGCGTCGGCGGGAATCCAGTTGGCACCCCGGCAGAAGATGTCGCGACCGTTGATGCGGAATAGGAAGCCTGAGCCTGGACCGTCTTTGTCTGGCGGCGTCAGCAATTCGATTTTCCGTAAGCCGATTTTGAGTTGGCGGATTTCGCCGCAGGCAGCCACCGTTAGGTCATACAAATGCTGGTCGCCGTGTCCTACGGGCCACCAGAGTCGGGGCTCGGCAATGAGGAACGGGATGCGATGTTCGAAGACACCCTTTGGCTGTTGCACATCCTCGGTTTTCGATTGGCCCGCGAATGCGATCGATACTGGAATGTGCCCGGCAGATTCGGCGCTCAACGAGACAACGACACTTACGACGACCGCTCCATCCTTTTGATGCCATTGTTGGGCCTGCACATACTCGATGCGTGCAACCTCCATCCGCCGCAACTCAATCCGCCCATATAGCCCGAACGGGCAAATCGCGAGATTCCAGTCCCAGCCGAAATGGCAATGCGGCTTACGCAGCATATTGCCATGCGGGATCGGCGTGTTCTGCTTGATGTAGGGCACGTAGTACGGCTGCGCGGCCTGGCGCTTGGCGGCCTCGGCGACGTTGGAACGGAATAGGATCTCGATGCGGTTCTCGCCCGGCTTCAGCGCCTTCGACACATCCGGCCGGTAGCGTCGGAAGGCGTTGTCCGCCGAGAGCACCAACACTCCGTTGACCCGCACTTCGGCGACCGTGTCGAGATAGTCGATGTCGAGATACCAGCCCGCCTCGCCCGCCGCGCCGTCCCAGTGGAACGACCGCGACGCGGTCCACTCGGTCTCGGCGACCCAGCGCACGACAAGTTCGTTCGTGCCTTCATACGGGTTGGGAATGATCCCGGCCGCGATCAGCGAGGAATGCACGTCGCCGGGCACCGTGTAGGTGCAGCGCTGCGTGCCGCTCGCACTGACCAACGACCAGGCACCGGCAAGGTTGAGGACTGTCATGGGGTGAGGCCATTGGTAGGACGGGCTGAGCACTTGCGAAGCCCACCGATTGCGGCGGTGGTGCCGGTGGGCTTCGCGAAGGCGCAACCCACCCTACGTTTCTCCGCCTACAGCCGGTCGCCGGTCTTGGCGTCGAACAGGCTCGACAGGCCGACGCGGAAACGCAGCGAGACCGGCTGGCCAGGCGTGAACAGTTGGCTGGATTCGACGCGCGCCGACATGGTCTGGCCATCGAGATTGAGCCAAACCAAGGCGTCCGATCCCATTGGCTCGACTAGATCCACCGTGGCGGCGAAGGCGTCCGAGGATCCCGCCTCAGGGCCGGTGCCGATCCGGATGTGCTCGGGACGGACGCCGAACTCGACCTCTGTTCCCGCTTCCAGCGGCCGCAGCGCGGCATAGTCCGCCAACGACACTTTCGCGTTGCCCAACTGCAAGGTCGGACGGGCGCCCCCGTCGGCGACGCGGCCCTTGAGGAAGTTCATTGACGGCGAACCAATGAAACCGGCGACGTAGCGCGTCTTGGGCTTGTTGTAGATGGTGAGCGGCGCGTCCAGTTGTTGGATCACGCCGGCCTTCATGACGGCGATGCGGTCGGCCAGCGTCAGCGCCTCGATCTGGTCGTGGGTGACGTAGATCATGGTGTTGCCGAGGCGCTGATGCAGGCGCTTGATCTCGACACGCAACTCCGCACGCAGCTTGGCATCGAGGTTTGAAAGCGGTTCGTCAAACAGAAACACATCGACGTCGCGGACCAGCGCGCGGCCGATGGCGACACGCTGGCGCTGGCCGCCGGACAGGGCCATCGGTTTGCGCTGCAGCAGGGGTTGCAGCTGCAGAATTTCGGCGGCGCGATCGATGCGCTTTTTGATTTCAGCCTTGGGCATCCCCGAGACACGCAAGCCGAACGAAAGATTGCGCTCCACCGTCATCTGCGGATAGAGCGCGTAGGACTGGAACACCATGCCGATGCCACGGTCCTTGGGCTCTTCCCAGGTGACGTTCTTGCCCTTGATGAAGACCTTGCCCTGGCTCGGCTCAAGCAGGCCGGCGATGCAGTTCAGCAGCGTCGATTTTCCACAGCCGGACGGTCCCAGCAGCACCAGGAACTCACCCTCGGAGATGTGCAGGTCCAGCTCGTGCAATACCTTCACGCTGCCATAGCTGAGCGCCAGGCCCTGCACCGAGACGCTCGGCGTGCGGCCATCCGCCATGGTCTGGCCGGTTACGTTTGGAATGGTGTTCTCGTTCATGGTCCCGCCTTAACCCTTCACTGCCCCGGCGGCGATGCCGCGCACGAAATAGCGTCCCGAAACAAAATACAGGAGCAGCGGGACGGAACCCGTAAGCAGCGTCGCCGCCATCTCGACGTTGTATTCCTTCACGCCAAAGGTGGACGTGAACATGTTGTTGAGCTTCACCGTCATCGGATAGTTGGGAAGGCCCGCGAACACGACGCCAAACAGGAAGTCGTTCCAGATTCCGGTCACCTGCAGGATCACGGCGACCGTCAGGATAGGCAAAGACATCGGTAGGAACACCTGCACCAGGATGCGCCAGAAGCCGGCGCCATCGACACGCGCCGCCTTGAACAATTCCACCGGCAGCGACGCGAAATAATTGCGGAACAGCAGTGTCAGAATCGGCAGCCCAAAGACCGTGTGCACAAAGATGACAGCGTAGAGCGTAGAATAGATACCCATATTCTTGGTGAGCAGCACCATCGGGTAGAGCATCACCTGGTAGGGAATGAACGAGCCGACGATCAGCACGGTGAAGAAGCCTTCGGAGAATTTGAAGGGCCAGTTTGACAGCGCGTAGCCGGTGGTCAGCGCCACGGCGATGGATACGATAACCGATGGCACCGTGATGATGACCGAGTTCCAGAAATTCGGGCTGATGCCGTGGCACTCCAGACCCGTGCAGGCAGTGAACCAGGCCTTGTACCAGGGAGCGAGAGTCGGATGCGCTGGCGGAAAGAAGATGTTGCCGTCGCGGATCGCATCGAGATCCTTGATCGACGTGATGATCACGATATAGAGCGGCACCAGAAAATAGGCGGCCGTGATGATCAGGAAGGAATACACGCCAATGCGCGCCGGATCGAACATGCGCTTAGGCTTGGGACCCTCGGGGCTGATTTGATCAGCCATGGTCTGAGACGTGCTCATCGTTGCTGCCGGCCCTTCACGAATTCAACATAGACCCAAGGGATCAGGATGACGGCCGTGGTCATCAGCATCACTGTTGCAGCAGCGAGGCCCTGGCCGATATTGCCGGAGAACAGATATTTGTAGACATACTGCGCCGGCACGGTGGTCGAGATGCCGGGGCCGCCATCTGTCAAAGCCACAACGATGTCATAGAGGCGGACGCCGCCGGAGGCGACAATGACGAAGGTCGTGATCAGCACCGGCCGCATCATCGGAATAACGATCTGCAGATAGGTGCGCCATTTAGGAATGCCGTCCACGCGCGACGCTTTCCAAACTTCGTCATCGATTCCGCGCAACCCCGCCAGCATCAGCGCCATGACGAGGCCTGTGCCTTGCCAGACGCCCGCGATGATCACGGTGTAGATCGCCTTGTCGTTGTTGGTGATCCAATCAAACGAGAAGCTGGTCCAACCCAGTTGGCGCATGGATTTTTCCAGGCCATACTCCGGGCTCAAGATCCAAGCCCAGACGTGACCGGTGACGATGAAGGATAGCGCGAACGGATAGAGATAGATGGTCCGAAAAAGACCTTCCAAGCGAATTTTCTGATCCATGAAGACCGCGATCAGAAACCCAGTGACGAAAGAGAAGAAAGTGCCGAGAACGAGGTAGATCAGGGCGTTGTGCCACGCGATGGTCCAGATGTCGGCTTTGAACAGACGGTAATATTGTTTGAGGCCGACATAGGTGTAGAGCGGATAAATCTTCGCGTCGGAGGTGGAATACAAGATGGTCCACAAACTGCAGCCAATGAAGGCGAACAGCACGATGAACATCATGGGTATGGAGGCGATCTTGGAGCTGAAGTTACGGTAGGGCGCATTCCAGAAACCAAAGGCCAGGATGACGCCAATGATGCCGACGCTCGCAACCTTCCAACACCAGTCCACCCATTCTTGCGAGATTATGCTGCCGCCCGAGTACCAGGACAGCCAAGCGGCAAATATGGCGGCGAGAAAGACTCCGATCAGAGCCAGTTTCGCCCACAGAGTTCGGAACGGAACGTCGATCACATAAGAGACGGCGACAAGGCCCGCCGTAATCATGATGGGCTGAAAAACGCCGATATTTGCAAAGGGCCAATTGAAATAAAGCGACAGCGCGGCCAAAACCGCAAACGTGACCACGAAGCCTACCCGTTCAAACTGCGTGAACTCTGGCGCAAAGGGCGGGTGCGACGCATCACTCGCATCTGTCAAGGAAGCCCGGGTCAAGGCGACGCTACTCATAGTTCTATCACTTCCCGAGTAGCTCTGTTCCGGCAGTCGCCTGCCGGAACAGAGCCTTTATTCGCGACGTGCGAACTACATCTTAGGAGCGTTCTTGATGATCTCGACGAACTGCTTCTGCGCATCGGCCGGGGTCATTTCCGGCTTCGAGAAGAAGTTGCTCATCACGTCGTTGATCTGCGTGATCGAGTCGCGATCGAGCATCTGAACGTCGTTCGGGAACACGGCGCTGGAATGGTCAAGGATCTGCAAGCCCTTCTGCATGCAGTCGTTGGCCGCCGACAGGTCGACGTCGGGACGCATCGGCAGCGAACCCTTCTTCAAATTGAAGGCAACCTGCACAGCGGGGGTGATCAAGGTCGAAGCCATCTTCAGCTGGGCAGCCTTGAGGGCCGGGTCCTTCACGACCGGGAAGTAGAACACGTCGCCGCCTGTGTTGAGTACGGGGGTGACGCCGAGACCTGGCAAGCAGTCATAGTCCTTGCCGGGCACCATCTTGGCCACTTGGAACTCACCACCGGCCCAATCGCCCATGATGTTGGCGGCTGCCTTACCGTTGACGACAAGCGCGACGGCCTCGTTCCACTGCTTGGTCACTTGCTTCTGATCGACCATCTTGCGGGCGGCGTCCACGGCCTCGAAGACCTTGCCGAACTCGGGACCCGCCGCCAGGGCGAGGTCGCGATCCTTGTAAACCTTCACATAGTTGTCCACGCCTGCGACAGCGACGATCATGTCACCGATGAGGAGGCCGATCGGCCAGCCTTGCGCAAGCGACAGGGGCTGGATGCCCTTTTCCCTAAGCTTGGGCGCATCGGCGACCAATTCAAGGAAGTTCTTCGGCGGCTCCATGCCATTGTCCGTGAACGCCTTGCGGTTGGTCCACATCCACTGGGCGGAGTGCAGATTGACCGGCACGCAATAGACCTTGCCATCAACCGTGCAGGAGGCCAGCTGCGACTTTGGACGCAGAATGTCGTTCCACTTTTCCTTGGTGGCGAGTTCTGTCAAGTCGGTCAACAGGCCGGCCTTGATCAGCTCGTCGGCGTCATGGCCGGGGTTGAGCTGCGTGGCGCCCATGGGATTGCCGCCCAGGATGCGCGAAATGATGATCGGACGAGCAACGTCGCCCGAACCGGCGATGGCGCCGTCGACCCAATGGTCGCCCGAGGCGTCAACGGCCTTGGCGAATTCGGCCACCGCAGCAGCTTCGCCGCCTGACGTCCACCAGTGAGTCACTTCGATGTCGGCGGCCAGCGCCGGGTTGGTGGCGAGCGCGAGCAGCGCGGCGCCGAACATGGCTGTCAGTTTAATTTTCATTCGTTAGCTCCCTAGGGTTTTGATCCGCTTCCTTCACCGCGACACGTGGCCGGAAGTCTTTGTTGTTGCTCTTGACCGCGGCAGCATATGGGCCGCTGCAATCGATTGCAAGGGATTCCGCACGTGCTACTCTGCCGCCATGGAAGAGCCCATAAAACGGCCTGATCCGGCCATCGACGACAGCGCGGAACGACGTCCAACGCTGCATGACGTGGCGCGCTTGGCGCAGGTCTCCACCTCAACCGCCTCGCGCGCGCTTAGCAATCCCGAGATGGTTTCTGACGATACGCGCCAGGCCGTTCTAGAGGCCGCGGAGCGGACCGGTTACCGGCCCAATCTGTTGGCGCGGTCTTTGCGAAAGCAGCAAGCGCGGGCCATCGTAGTGCTGGTGCCGTCGCTGGACAATCCGTTCTACCCCGAGATCATCAGCGGCATGGAAGTGGCCGCCCGCGAGCGCGATTATTCGCTGTTGCTGGGGTTGACCCTGCACGATCCCAGGGTCGAGACAATCTACCTCGAGTTGGTTCGCAATCAGCGTGCAGACGGAATTCTGGTGGTGGATGGCGGCATTACGCATCTGCCCAAAGAGGGTTTACGGTTCCCCGCGCCATCGGTGCAGGTGATAGAGCGGTTGCCTGGCGTTGATTTGCCGTGGGTCGGTATCGACGACAAGGCTGCCTCGGCCAAAGCGACGCAGCATCTCTTGGAACTCGGTCATCGCAGGATCGGACATATTAGCGGCTTGCCGCGCTACTCAGTGACGCCGGATCGGATCGCCGGTTATCGCGCGGCGCTGAAAGCGGCCGGGATCGCTTACGATCCGGCGCTAGTGGAGCCAGGCGACTTCCTGATGACGGGCGGGGAGAGGGCGGCCCAAAAAATCATGGCCTTGCCCGATGCTCCGACGGCGCTGTTTTGCGGCAATGACGCAAGCGCGTTTGGCGCATTGCGCCATCTCAGGTCGCTTGGCTTGCGCGTGCCTGAGGACGTGTCCGTGGTCGGCTTTGACGACATCAACAGCGCGTCATTCGCCGAGCCGCCGCTCACCACGCTGCGTCAGCCCAAGCACGCCATCGGCTACACAGCCATGACAATGTTGTTGGACGTGTTGGCGGGCGCTACCGACATTGATATGCAGCAGACATTGCCGGTCGAATTGATTGTGCGCGGGTCAACGGCGGCTCCGCGCTCCTAACCGCCGCCGGGATAATTCGGGCTTTCACGTGTGATGGTTACGTCGTGAGCGTGGCTTTCGCGCAGGCCCGCGGCTGAGATGCGTATGAACTGCGCCTTCTCCTGAAAGTCCTTGATGGTTGCGGCGCCGCAGTACCCCATGGCGGCGCGCAGTCCGCCGACCAGTTGGTGCAGCACGCTGCCGGCTGGCCCCTTGTAGGGCACCTGGCCTTCGATGCCTTCAGGTACCAGTTTCAGGGCATCTCTGACTTCTTCCTGGAAGTAGCGATCTGCCGAACCGCGCGCCATGGCCCCGACCGAGCCCATGCCGCGATAGGCCTTGTATGTGCGGCCCTGATACAGAAATACCTCGCCCGGGCTCTCGTCGGTACCCGCCAGGAGCGAGCCGACCATAACGGCATTGGCGCCCGCCGCGATCGCCTTAGCAAGATCGCCAGAGACCTTGATGCCGCCGTCGGCGATGACGGGCACACCTGACTTCGCTGCTTCTTCGGCCGAGTCCAGGATGGCGGTGAGTTGCGGCACGCCCACACCGGCAACAATCCGCGTGGTACAGATCGATCCCGGACCGATGCCGATCTTAACCGCATCCGCGCCGGCGTCGATGAGGGCCCGTGTTCCCTCAGCCGTCGCCACGTTGCCGGCGATAATCTGCACGCTGTTCGAGGTTT
>JAYUAJ010000427.1:0-3420 GCA_043741375.1 Hyphomicrobiaceae bacterium
ACATCCGAATGCGGTATCAATTGCCGGTACTTTGATGGCGCGGATGCGTGCACGTCCGGGTTGCGGGCCATCGAACTGGGTTTCGATACCGCCACCGAAAGCTGACACCTGCGCAATCAAGCTGGAAGGAGTGGCTATGCCCCTCGTGACGTTTGCGGCTTGTTGCTCGATCGCACCCGTCATGCTGTTCGTCGTTATCCAGCGGAAGTACTCGCTGGCAGACGCTGCTGGTATTGGTAGAATCTTAGCACTATCCTGAATGATGCAGGGCCCGAGACACCCAGCGGTTATGGCTTCAGCACCGGTTGCAAGACTGAAGCCTTTGTCATCGTGGTAAAGGTCGACCGCCGAGGCGACATCGGTGGTGTTCGCTTCGAGGAATATCCGCGGCGTCGCTTCGATACCAAGGAGAGCTACGGCAGCGCTATTTTGCGGATTGACACCGATTCCCATCGCCCCGACAGCGATATAAGCGGGCAGCGTGGCCGGCTGGGTATAGATGCCGACATTGGCGTCGATGGTGTGAACCCAGATGATGTCATTGACTCCCGGCGCCACCCCTTTAACCAGCGTTCCTTGCCAGGTGATGAAGTCGCCGACCTCGAATGGTGCCTGCTGGCGCGGATCGGGATCGGTGGCACCGGCGATGCTCGTCGCAGGGAGAGCAGCCGTGCCGGGCATGCCTGCGATGGCCTTCATGACAAAGCCGGTGCAGAACCCGTTGATAGGCGTGGGGTTCAGGTCCGCACCAGCGATGCGGAAGCCCACACCCGAGAGAGCGAAGGTGCGGCAGTCTGCTTTAGGCCGGTTGTTCTGTGGGCATAGCGGATCGGCCGCGCTGCGGGGAATACACATCGGATAACCCGAGGCCGCGGCCTTGATCGTTGGATTTTGATCATCGACGCTGAACCGAGCGTCCGGCGAGGACTGCGCCGCGCCATAGCGACCCTTGGGATCGTTGATCATCAGGGTCACATCGCCAGCTGCGGAACTCACAACAAGCGAGCTTCCACCGGCAGGATTACCGAAGTTGACCGCGGTAATATAACCAGTCCCCGAATTGACGGAGTGCTGGGAGATGAAGACCAGCGCGCCGACATGCGGGGTGCCCATGGCGCCAGCACCGCCGATGACGCCGTTGGTAATATTGCCTTCGACCCGAATTTCCACCCCTGGGTAGAGCGCCGGCGCCGTGCCGCCCGTGCCGTCAAGCGCGATGGCATTGATGCCACAGACCGCGTCGGTCCAGGTCAGCGTATTGGCCGGATACTGCACAATCACATCGGACGGGATCGTAATCGTGATGCCGTTGACCTTGACCGTGCCGCCGGCGTTAGAGCCAGCTACGGCCGGGCAACCAGGAGTTAATGCCTGGATATGGCCGGAAATCGAGAAGCCGTTGGATCCGTTGCCTGACAGGGCGCCGCCAGCAGCGGGAAAGTTCGGCAGCACCGGGCCCGCCGGTGGCAAAATACACGCGCTGGTCGCAGGGGCGCCGTTCGGGCAGGCACCTGGCGGCGGGGCAGGCGGCGGCTTGGCGGTGCCGCCTCTGGCGTACACATCGCCAAGGCCAATTGCCAAGCCGGCCGCCACGGTCAAGGCCATGACGCCAGCTGAAATCATCCACGGCCTGGTGGCGCTGCGCTTACGCGTCAAGTCGCCGCCCATGCCACGCCGTATAGAGCTAATCATTTTATCACGCATGTTAACCTCCACTCGCCGACGCAAAGTGCCGACTTGATCGCTCCAAGAAAGGGAGCCCTCGAGACAGGGATTTGATCGAACGATGCAATGCTGTTGATGCGCCGTCCGAGCAACGTGTTCGCAAGTCTCAGTGCGATGGCCCAAAAATTTCGGGTCTATGGCCGACGATAATGGTGGGGGGCGGTGCTCGATACGGACGAAGGAGGCGCTAAAACAGGCGACCAGTGACCGGTCGAGGTGCATCTACCATCAGCCGGATGGCACCTGACCTTAGGCCGAAGTCTTCAGACTTTGGTCGGGTGCGGCGATGATCAGCGGGCGGCCGAACCGAAGGGCGTTCAGCACGAACCGCGCGGCGGGCACGGCACGCTCGACGAGTCCGAAACGAACAGCGGCACGATCAGCCGTTGCCAGTCGCGGCTGTCCGAGCCGGCAAAGCGCACGTCGATGGCGACCAGGCGCGGTAACTTGTCGAGGTGCGCCCAGGTTGGCCGCCAGGTGAGGGCGCCATCGTCGCCGAGCGCGCCGTAATAGCCGAACTCGGCCGATCG
This sequence comes from Hyphomicrobiaceae bacterium, assembly GCA_043741375.1. Lineage (GTDB taxonomy): Bacteria > Pseudomonadota > Alphaproteobacteria > Rhizobiales > Hyphomicrobiaceae > JANYHF01. The sequence continues at coordinate 2,256 of JAYUAJ010000427.1, forward strand.
GATGTGGTCGAGTAGCCGCGACCGGCGGCTGGCAACCGGCGGCGGCGCTTGCTCGTTGCCGGCCGGCGGCCGCACCAGCGTCTGCGTCACATAGAGGTCGAGGCCGGGCTGCTGGTCGGCCGCGGCCTCGAGTTTGATCTCCATGCGATAAAGGCCGTCGAGCTGGCTGCGCGGCGCATACGATGTCGTGAAGGTCATCGCGGTGGGCGTGCCATAGAAGCTCAGTTCGCTGCTACTCGTGCCGCCGCTCCGCTGAATCGGGCGGGCCTGGGCGAGCGCAAACCGCAGATAGGTCTGCACCCCTTGCACGGGCACCACGGCATTCGAGCGCTCGACGAAGGCCAGGGCCTTGCGTGCGATGTCGATGCTTGCCACCAGTACTGACGAAATCAGCGCGAGAAGCGCGACCCCGACCAGCATTTCGATCAGGGTGAAGCCGGCGTCGCCAGGTTCGGCGCCGGTGGCTGGGCCGCGCGCCGTCATGGGGTCTCGCGCATCAACTTGGCGGTCTCGAGCTTGACCAGCGGCGCGCCCCGCCGGTCGAACGTCTCGAGCATCAGCCAATAGGGCCGGGATGCGGAAGCGGTGTCGCTGTTGCCAGGCAACAGCGCCGATACCGTCAACCGCCACGGCAAGTCGTTGCCATAGCGGCCGGTGGTGACGCCCGCCTCGAGCGCCCCATCCTGGCCCAACAGGTCGAGATGCGAGCGGGCGATGGCCAGGGCCGCGGCGTTGATCTTGAGGCGTGCCGCGGTGCGGTAGGCATTGCCCGTGGCCTGGCAGAATGCCGCGAGACCGCCGGCAATGATGGCCAAGGCGACGATCGCTTCGATCAATCCAAAGCCGCTATTCGAGCTGGCATCGGGCGTCATTGGGTGGTGCGCCTGGCGGTGACGGCGCCGGTCAGCCAGTCGATCACCAACGTGATCGAAAGGCTGCGGTCGGTCAGCGTGAGCCGACCGCCGGTCGAGCTGCCATCGGGAAAAAACACCAGATGCGCGCTGTCCGTGGTCCGGCGAAACTCCTCGGGCGTCACCAGTTTGAAGGCGATAGCGGCCGGCAACGCGACCGCCGACCGGCTGCCCTGGATCTGGTAGGCGTTGGCCTTGGCGTCGAACACCACCTCGACCGAGCGGTTCTGGGTGACGGCTTCGGTGCGTGCGAG
>JAYUAJ010000428.1:0-3419 GCA_043741375.1 Hyphomicrobiaceae bacterium
GGCGTTAACGGCCAGGCCATCGCCATTTCAGGTGGCGAGGCATGAGCATGCAACTTGCAGCCGAGCCCCTCTCCAAACAGCGGCTGCGCCTGTGGATTCGTTTGCTCGGCGTAACGCGCACGGCCGAAGGCAGCTTACGCGAGTTTCTGCGGCTCAACCACCAAACCACGTTGCCGCGCTTTGACGTGATGGCGGCCTTGCAGCGCCGCGGCGAGCGCACCACTATGTCAGAGATCAGCCGCATGCTGCTGGTCTCAAACGGCAACGTGACAGCCGTGGTCGACCGGCTGGAAGCGGACGGACTGGTGCGCCGCAGCGCCGATGGCAGCGACCGCCGCACCGTCTACGTCGCATTGACGGCAAAGGGCGCGCGGCAGTTCGAGCGCTTGGCCGCCGGCCACGAGCGCGAAGTCAATCAGCTGTTCGGCAGTCTCTCGGCATCCGAAATTGACGCGCTGACGGTGGTCCTGAAACGCCTGCGCAAAGGAGCCGTGTCATGACGGAACTGGCAGGTCTGAAGCCAAAGCATTTCCTGTGGGATGTACGCGAAAAAATCGCAACCGTGCGCCTCAACCGTCCCGAGCGGAAGAACCCGCTAACCTTCGAAAGCTATGCCGAGTTGCGCGACACCTTCCGCTCGCTCGCCTATGCCAGCGATGTCAATGTCGTGGTGTTTGCATCAAACGGCGGCAACTTCTGCTCCGGCGGCGATGTGCACGAGATCATCGGTCCGCTGGTTGGCCTAGATATGAAGGGCCTACTGAACTTCACGCGCCTAACCGGAGATCTCGTCAAGGCCATGATCTGTTGCGGCAAGCCGATCATTTCGGCCGTTGACGGAGTATGCGTCGGGGCGGGCGCGATCATCGCCATGGCGTCGGACTTGCGTCTTGCCACGACTACGACCAAGACGGCCTTCCTGTTCACCCGCGTCGGCCTGGCCGGATGCGATATGGGCGCGTGCGCGATCCTGCCGCGCATCATCGGCCAGGGCCGCGCGGCCGAGCTTCTCTATACCGGCCGGGTGATGAGTGGCGCGGAAGGCGAGCGCTGGGGGTTCTGGAACGCGCTGCACGAGGCTGCAACTCTCGACGACGAGGCGCGCAAACTTGCCCTCAGCCTGGCTTCCGGGCCAACTTTCGCGCACGGCATCACCAAGACACAGCTCAACCACGAATGGAACATGGGGTTGGAACAGGCGATCGAGGCGGAGGCGCAAGCACAAGCGATCTGCATGCAGACCAAGGATTTCGAGCGGGCCTACCACGCCTTTGTCGCCAAGGCCAAACCTGTGTTCGAGGGCGACTGAGATGGCGGACCAATCATTCCTCACCTGGCCGTTCTTCGAGGATCGGCACCGCGAGCTGGCGTCAGCACTGGAGACATGGTGCGCGGCCAATCTTCCGGTCGACCATGACGCCGTCGATGCCGCGTGCGCCTTGCTGGTTCGGATGTTGGGTAAGGGCGGATGGTTGCGACACACCGGGGCCGACGAGGGCGAGAAACTGGATGTGCGCACGCTCTGCCTGATCCGCGAGACACTGGCGCGCCATGACGGGTTGGCCGATTTCGCGTTCGCCATGCAGGGACTCGGTATGGGGGCCGTTTCGCTGTTCGGCACGCCAGACCAACGGATCCATCTCGGCAAGACGCGCACCGGCGCGGCCATCGCGGCCTTCGCATTGACCGAGCCTGGCTCAGGCTCGGACGTGGCAGCGACCGCGACAACGGCTAGCCGCGCGCCGGGCGGCTATGTTCTCAATGGCGAGAAGACCTACATTTCTAACGGCGGCATTGCCGACCTCTACGTTGTGCTCGCGCGTACCGGCGAGGCACCTGGGGCGCGCGGCCTGTCACTCTTTTTGCTACCCGCTGGGGCCGCAGGATTCGAGGTGGTCGAACGGATTGACGTGATGGCCCCGCATCCGCTGGCGCACCTGCGCTTCAAAAGCATCCAACTTCCCGAAACCGCCTTGATCGGCAAAGCTGGCGACGGTTTCAAGATCGCCATGTCGGTGCTGGACGTGTTCCGCGCAACGGTCGGTGCGGCCGCGCTTGGCTTTGCCCGCCGCGCCCTGGACGAGGCGCTCGCCCGAGTCGCCACGCGCAAGATCGGTGGCGCGCCGCTATCCGATTTGCAGATGGTGCAAGGCCACATCGCCGATATGGCGCTGGAGATCGATGCGGCGGCGCTGCTCGTCTACCGCGCCGCCTGGACCAAGGACATGGGCGCGGCCCGCGTGTCGCGCGAAGCTGCGATGGCGAAACTCTATGCCACGGAAGCAGCGCAACGCGTGATTGATACGGCCTTGCAGCTACACGGCGGCGACGGCGTCAGGCACGGCTTTGCCGTCGAGCGTCTGTACCGCGAAATCCGCGCCCTGCGCATTTATGAAGGAGCGTCCGACGTGCAGCGCGTAGTGATCGCGCGCTCCGTGCTGGCCTGAGCAAGGACCCGCGATGACATCGCCCCATGAATTTTTGCACCCGAAATCCTGGAAACCGGCGCGCGGCTATTCGAACGGGGTCGCCGCCAGCGGACGCACAATCTTTTGCGGCGGCATGGTCGGCTGGAACGCCAACCAGGAGTTCGAGACCGACGACTTCGCCGCTCAGGTGGCCCAGGCCCTGCGCAACATCGTGACTGTGCTTGCCGAAGCAGGCGGACGGCCCGAGCACCTCGTGCGGCTGACCTGGTTCGTCACCAGCAAGGCAGACTACCTCGGCAATCTGCGCGACCTGGGCAAGGTCTACCGCGAGATCATCGGCAGCCATTATCCCGCGATGTCGCTGGTCGTGGTCGTGGCCCTGGTCGAGGATCGCGCCAAGGTCGAAATCGAGGCGACGGCGGTCATCCCGCAGGCGTGAGAACACTCAACCTGCGGCAGCTTCCTTCGGCAGAAACGACGCCAGTTTCGCCTTCACGTTCTCGGGCCAGACCATGCTGGTGTGTTTGTCGAGCCAGCTGGCCGCGAGCACCTGATGGCCGGACCAACGGGCCTCGTCCCCGCAATGCACGGTGTGCTCGATGGTCACCGACGAGCGCCCAACCTTCGTCACCGTCAGCCGGAAGGTCAGCTTCTCGCCGAACAAGGATGGTTTTGAGAAATTGCAGGTCAGATGCACCGTCGGCGTACCCCAGCGTTCTTTCCAGATGATCTCGTGCCAGGGAAAGCCGATCTTGGTCCAGAACTCCTCAACCACGCCATTGAGAATGTTGAGATAGGCTGGGTAATAGGCCGTGCCAGAGATATCGCAATCGCCAAAATTCAACATGCGATCGGTGGTGAAACTGACGGACATTGGTCACTCATCATCGTGAAGGGGCTGGTGCCGGCCATTGGATCAGGCGCAAGCAAACCGGCAAGCCGATCCATGGCTTTATGTCAGTAGCACACGAGTTGTCCGGTTTCTGTAGC
>JAYUAJ010000429.1:0-7991 GCA_043741375.1 Hyphomicrobiaceae bacterium
GCCATGCTCGTTGATGCCACTCTGCCACATATCGAGGATGTCGGCATCGCTGCAATCGGCGAACCGGGCGGCCGTGGGAGCGTTCATGTGCTCGCGGTAATCAGCGTCCAGTTGGGCCTGCTTCGCCTCCCGCTTGGCCACTAGAGCCCGGAAGTCCGCCATTGTCTGGGGTTGTCTGGGCTTGGGCATCGGGCGGCCGCCGTCTCACTGGTTGTGGATTTGACGCCGTACAACCTGGATGACTCGCGGGAGGGGGTTCGATCACTTCCCGTACCCTATGCGTACCCTAGACACTATTTCTAGCGTGACAATCTATTCATCAGTATTCGGTTTAACTTGCATTCTAAGGCTCTAATCCGCCATTTTTGTTGGTGAGCCGGGGCAGGATCGAACTGACGACCACATGATTAAAAGTCACGTGCTCTACCACTGAGCTACCGGCCCTTCTGCGAGGAAACAGCGATTGATCATGCTTCGTCCGGCGTGTCAATTGACCAGGACCGAAGGTAGTGTATCGGATACACTACCGGACCGAACGCCGGGGCCATTCAAAGAATCCGACCCGTTACGCGCCTGTCGATGCTGCAGGACAATGGAAAGGGAGAGACGGCGACGTCGTGACGCTTACAGATCACGGAACGCCGCCTCGTCTTCCGGGCTTGCCCACTTGGAAAAGAGCGCCGAAGTGGCCGCCAACGGTTCAAATCACAACCTTAGAATGGTAGCGCCGACCACTTTGAAACGGTAGCGCGAACTACCGCTGCCGGGCCGTTGAGGCGCTGGCTTCGATTGGGATCATGCTTTCCAGGCCGCGCAGCACTTCTTCTTCTGTCATCTGCACGCGGTCGACTTCGGTGTCGCGGCGTCGGTCGTCGCGCCCGAGTGTCGGGCCGCGATCAGGGGCGGCCGGGATCATCGGCGTGTTCTCGCCCTCCGGTTCGTCCACTTCGACGAACTTCTGCAGCGAGTGGACGAGAGATTCCTTCAGATCTTCCGGTTCGACCGTCTCATCGGCGATTTCGCGCAAGGCAACCACTGGGTTCTTGTCGTTTTCGCGCTCGATGGTCAGCGCCGAGCCGCCAGCGATAGCGCGGGCGCGGTGAGCCGCAACGAGCACCAGCTCGAAGCGGTTGGAAACCTTGTCAACACAGTCCTCGACGGTGACGCGCGCCATCCTTGGGACTCCTCGGGTGATATGCGGATTCGGAACGGAGCCGTTACAAGGTTTTCGTTGCGTTGGCAAGGACGAGTTGGTCAAGCAGTTCGCCGGGACTCGCTTGCAGCGCGGGATGCCGCCAGTCCGGTTCAATCTCCAGCAGGGGTTTGAGGACGAAGTCGCGCTTATGCAACTCCGGATGGGGTAGCACCAAATGGGCCGGATGCAGGGGGTCATGGGGTGTGTCCCAGCCCTGAACCACGCCTTGGTAGTCCAGGATGTCGATGTCGAGCGGGCGCGGACCCCAGCGCGGGCCGGGACGGCGGCCGGCCTCGGCCTCCAACGCCTTGAGCAGCGCCAACAACGCCTCGGGTTCAAGGCGTGTGGTGGCGCTAGCGGTCGCGTTTGCGTACGCCGCTTGCGGCGCCGGCCCCATCGGCTCGGTCACAATCAGCTGCGACACTCGCGTCACCACCACTCCCCGGGTATCCAGTTCGGCCAGCGCGCGCTCAATAGCCTCGGCCGGTTCGCCCCAGGGGCCTGCCTGGTTGGCGCCGAAGGCCAGCAGCACTTTTCTGTCGTCAACCATGCGGCAACCCTTTGCAGGCGTTCCGGTTTCGCCTAAACACAACCTGTTTCAGGATCGCAACCGTTGCTTTCTCCGTATTCCCGGATCGACGGCCTATTGCACAACCGAAGGTGACGTTCATGCATTTCTACCCGAACGAGCGCGTTGCGCTGTTCATCGATGGCGCCAATCTCTACGCCACCGCCAAGGCACTCAACTTCGACATCGACTACAAGCGGCTGCTGATCATGTTCCGCGGCAAGTGCCAGCTGGTGCGCGCACTGTATTATACCGCACTGGCCGAGCACGACGAATATTCGTCCATCCGCCCCTTGATCGATTGGCTGGACTACAACGGCTATACGATGGTGACCAAGCCGACCAAGGAGTTCACCGACGCCACCGGCCGGCGCAAGATCAAAGGCAACATGGACATCGAGCTGACGGTCGACGCCATGGAGCTGGCCGACCATCTCGATCACATCGTGCTGTTCTCGGGCGATGGCGATTTCCGTTCGCTGGTGGAAGCGCTGCAGCAGAAGGGCAAGCGCGTCAGCGTGGTGTCGACGCTGCACACGCAACCGCCGATGGTTGCCGACGAATTGCGCCGCCAGGCCGACCAGTTTGTTGACCTGTCGGACCTCGCCAGCCTGATCGGCCGCGATCCCGGCAACCGCCCGAATCGCGACGCGCCGCCGCGCTATTCTGCGCCGCGCCCGGCCGCAGGGGCTGGCCCAGCGCCGGCTGGCGGGAGCGGCCAGGAAGACGACGATTTCGCCGACGCGACCTGATGGCGGCCGCCGAGCCGTCAGCCGATTGCCAGCGGTGCCCGCGGCTGGCCGCCTTCCGGCGGGACAACCGGGCGGCCTATCCGGAGTATCACAACGCGCCGGTCTCCTCGTTCGGCGGGACCGGCGCGCGGTTGCTGATTGTCGGCCTTGCCCCCGGATTGCAGGGTGCCAACCGCACCGGCCGCCCGTTCACGGGCGACTACGCGGGTGATCTGCTGTATAAGACGCTGATCGATTTCGGTTTCGCCTCGGGCGTGTTCAAGGCCGACCCCAGCGACGGCCTCGAGCTGGTCGATTGCATGATCACCAACGCGGTGCGGTGTGTTCCACCGCAGAACAAGCCGACCGGCGTCGAGGCGTCGACCTGCCGTTCGTTCCTCACCGCGCAGATTGGCGCGCTGCCACGCCTGAAGGTGATGGTGGCGCTGGGCAAAATCGCCCATGACAACGTAGTTGCCAGCTTAGGGCTGCGCCAGGTAGCGCATCCGTTCGGGCATGGCAACGAACATGCACTGGCCGGAGGACGCATGCTGATCGATAGCTATCATTGCTCGCGCTACAACACCAATACCGGCGTGCTGACCGAGCTTATGTTCCAGGCGGTGTTCGAAAAGGTCCGGGCGCGGCTAGCGGGTGATTCGTAGGGTGCAATAGGCCCCTTTCGGCCGTATTGCCCCATGGAGCGAGAGGCCGTGCCCTGGCGGTGCAATACGCTTCGCTATTGCACCCTACGGCGCAGCGTATGTTTACAGAGTAATCCGGAATGCCCGAGCTTCCCGAAGTCGAAACCGTCATGCGCGGGCTCACCCCAGCCATGGCGGGCGCACGCATTGTGCGTGTGGAGCAGCGGCGGCCGGATTTGCGCTTTCCGTTCCCCGAGCGGATGCCCGAACGGTTGGCTGGCCGCCGCATCGAAAATCTCAGCCGGCGCGCCAAATATATCCTGTTTCATCTCGATGGCGGTGAAATCCTGTTCGCCCACCTCGGCATGACCGGGCGATTCACGGTGACTACGCCGGTATCGGACGCGATGGTGGCGGACGGGGCTTTCACACACCCGGCCGGCGGCGATCCGGCGCACGATCACGTGCTGATCCACCTCTCCAACAAACACACTGTTACCTACAACGACGCGCGGCGCTTCGGATACATCGACCTGGTGCCGGCCGATGTGATGCCCACGCATAAATTGTTCCGCGACCTCGGCGTGGAACCCCTATCGGACGACCTGACGCCGGCGTATCTGGCGAAACGTGCCGCTGGCCGGCGCGTGGACCTGAAGGCGTTCCTGATGGACCAGCATGTCATCGCGGGTCTCGGCAACATCTATGTTAGCGAGGCGCTTTACCGTGCCCGGTTGAAGCCGACGCGCATGGCCCATACCATCGCCGATCATCGCGGCAATCCGCGTCCGCAGGCGGTGGCGCTGACGGCATCGGTCCGAGGGGTGCTGGCCGACGCCATCGCTGCGGGAGGCTCCAGCTTGCGCGATTACGTGCAGGCCAGCGGCGAATTGGGCTACTTCCAGAAGGCCCATGCGGTCTATGATCGGCCGGGCGAGCCGTGCCTCACGCAAGGTTGCGGCGGCACCGTGCGCCGCATCGTGCAGGGCACGCGTTCCACCTTCTATTGTCCCCGCTGCCAGCGCTGAGGAGATCCCGATGGCTTACGAAAACATCATTGTCGCAACCAAGGGCAAAGTCGGCCTGGTCACGCTCAACCGGCCCTCCGTGTTGAATGCGTTGAACGACGCGCTGATCGCCGACCTCAACAGCGCGCTGGACGCCTACGAGTCCGATCCCGGCATCGGCGCCATCGTCATCACCGGCTCGGAGAAGGCGTTCGCGGCCGGCGCCGACATCAATCAGATGCGGGTCAAGACCTACATGGACGTGTACAAAGAGGATTTCATCGCCACCTGGGACCGGCTCGCCCGCTGCCTCAAGCCGACCATCGCGGCGGTCGCGGGCTATGCGTTCGGCGGCGGCTGCGAACTCGCCATGATGTGCGATTTCATCATCGCGGCCGACACGGCCGAGTTCGCCCAGCCCGAGATCAGCCTCGGCATCATGCCGGGCGCGGGCGGCACGCAACGTCTGACCCGGCTGGTCGGCAAGTCCAAGGCCATGGACCTGGTGCTGACAGGCCGGCGCATGAAGGCCGACGAAGCCGAGCGCTCAGGCCTGGTCGCGCGCGTGGTTCCCGCCGCAGGCCTGATCGAGGAGGCCATGAAGGCCGCCGATAAGATCGCGTCCTTCTCGCAGCCGATCGCGGCCATGGCCAAGGACAGCGTCAACCGCGCCTACGAAACAACCCTCACGGAGGGCCTACGCTACGAGCGCCGCGTCTTCCACGCCATGTTCGCGACCGAAGACCAGAAAGAAGGCATGGCCGCGTTTGCCGAGAAACGGAAGCCGGTGTTCAAGGACCGGTGACGGGCGCCGCGGTGCTACGGGTGATGTTTTTACGTCCCCTCCTCCAGCGGCTCGGTCCCCTTGACCGCGCCTTTGGCGTCGAGCGTGATCTTTTCCACACGCATCTCGGCCTGTTTCAGAAGCCGGTCGCAGTGGTCCTTCAGGGCTTCGCCGCGCTCCCAGATGTTGATGCTTTCCTCAAGCTCGACGTCGCCGCGCTCAAGCCGGCTGACGATCTGCTCGAGCTCTTTCAGCGAGCGCTCGAACGAGAGGTCCTTGATGTCGGGATATTGCGTTGCCGGCTTGGCCAAGAGCTGTCTCCAAATCGATTGACGCGCCGTCAGGGCGCTGCGTCCAGGAGCACGCCTATATGGGCGGCGGCCGATTGCGCAAGCCCGACGAGATCATAGCCGCCTTCAAGCACCGAGACGACCCGCCCGTGCGCGCGTCGTGCCGCCATTTCCACAAGCTTGTGTGTCATCCAGGCGAAATCGTCCGCGATCAATTCCAGGCCACCCAAGGGGTCGTCGCGGTGGGCGTCGAAGCCGGCGGAGATGATGAGCAGATCGAAGCCGAAGGCGTCGAGGGCCGGCAGAATGCGGGTGTTGAAGGCGTCACGGGCTGCCGCGCCGCCGTCACCGGAGTGCAAGGGAGCGTTGCAGATGTTGTTGTGCGCCCCCGTCTCGCTCATGGCTCCGGAGCCGGGGTAGAGCGGCATCTGGTGGATCGAGGCATAGAACAGGTCGCGCTCGTTCCAGAACACCTCCTGCGTGCCGTTGCCGTGGTGCACGTCAAAATCCACCACGGCCACTCGCTCGGCGCCGTGGATAGCGCGGGCATGCTTAGCGGCGATGGCGGCGTTGGAGAAAAAGCAAAAGCCTTGCACCGAATCGGTTTCGGCATGGTGGCCGGGCGGGCGTGTGGCGCAGAAGGCGTTGCTGGCCTTGCCGGTCATGACCTGGTCGACGGCCTCAACTGCCGCCCCGCACGCGCGTAGCGCAGCTTCGAACGTGCCGTGCGACATCGGCGTATCGCTATCGATCATGACGCGCGGCGCGCCGGGCTTGGGCTCGAACTGGCGGATGACATCGATGAAATGGGCCGAGTGCACGCGCTCAACGGCTGTTTCGTCCGCGCGCGGCGCTTGCGCGCGTACCAGTCCCGAAAACCGCAGGTCAGCCAACGCCCGTTCGATGGCGCGCAACCGGTCGGGCCGCTCGGGATGATGGGGACCGGTGTCGTGCGCCAAGCAGGCGGGATGCGAAAGCAGCAGCGTGGGCATCGGGTTCAGACTTTGGCCTTGAGTGACTGGGGGGCCTTGAGCGACTGGGGCGGCTGGCTATCCTCGGGCAGGAAGAAATCCGGCGCCAGATCGACCGTGGGATCGACGCGATATTTGTCGAGGTCAGTGACGCCACGCGACGTCAGGAAGGTATCGTCGATCAGGAACTGGCCGGTCAAGTCGCGCGACGGCGTGGTGAAGATTTGATGTGCGGCATCGGCGACGATCTCGGGCTTGCGGCTGGCGCGCATCATGGCCGGGCCACCGACGATGTTGGCGATGGCGGCCGTGGCGATAGTGGTGCGGGGCCAGAGTGCGTTCACGGCGATGCCGTCGGACTTTAGTTCTTCAGCAAGGCCAAGCACGCACAGGCTCATGCCGTACTTTGCCATGGTGTAGGCAAGGTGGGGGCCGAACCAACGCGGCGCCAGGGTCAGCGGCGGTGACAGCATCAAGATGTGGGGGTTGGTGGACTTTCGCAGGTAAGGCAGACAGAGTTTCGAAACCAGGAAGGTGCCGCGGGTGTTGACGCCCATCATGAGGTCGTAGCGCTTCATCTCGGTCGCTTCGGTGCCGGTCAGCGCGATGGCACTGGCATTGTTGACGCAGATATCGATGCCACCGAAGGTTTTTGCAGTGGCCTCAATGGCCGAAGCAACCTCGGCGTCACTACGGATGTCGCACTGGATCGGCAGCGCTGTGCCGCCAGCCGCTTCGATCTCGGCCGCTGCGGTGTGGATGGTTCCGGCGAGTTTGGGATGCGGTTCGGAGGTCTTCGCCGCGATGGCGATGTTGGCCCCGTCGCGGGCCGCACGCAAGGCAATGGCCAGGCCAATGCCACGGCTGCCGCCAGTGATGAACAGCGTTTTGCCGCTGAGCGAGGTCATGTCGACGATCCTCCAGGTCCATAGTCGACGCGCACGAGATAAAGTCCGTCTGGCGGCGCAATAGCTCCGCAGGCGGAACGGTCGCGGGCGTCCAGCGCCTTGCGCATCGCGCTGACCGGCCAGCGCCCCTCGCCGACCATTTTCAGCGAGCCTACCAGCGAGCGCACCTGATTGTGCAGGAATGAGCGGGCGCCAGCCGATATGTGGATTTCCTCGCCAACGCGCGAGGCCGCCAGCCGATCCAGTGTCTTCACTGGCGATGCGGCCTGGCATTGGGCCGAGCGGAAGGTGGTAAAGTCGTGATGGCCCAGGATGCTTTGGGCGGCAGCGTGCATAGCCTCGACGTCGAGCGGGCGCGGAACGTGCCAGACTTTGCCACGCTCCACGGCGGGCGGCGCGCGGCGGTTCAGGATGCGGTAGACATAAGAGCGCGCGGTGGCGGAAAAGCGAGCGTCGAAATCGAGTTGGGCGAGGTCGGCGCTGAGAATGCTGATCGGGTCGGGCCTGAGGTGTGCATTCAGGGCATCGCGCAACCGCTCGACGTCCCAGTCTCTGACAAGATCGGTATGCGCAACCTGGCCGAGCGCGTGGACGCCTGCATCAGTGCGCCCCGCGCCGCGCAACGCAGGCTTGGTGCTATCCAGTTGCGCCAACGCCAGCTCGATGCGCGCCTGGACCGAGGGACCATTGGCCTGCCATTGCCAGCCCACGAACGGCCCACCGTCATATTCAATCAGAAACTTGAAACGCGGCATAGTCTTTAGGATTTCCGGCCGATGATCTCTCCACCATCATCAGGTACCGGCCGCCGCAGGCCGAGACAAGTCCGCCGCGACCATCGCCGGCCGCCGTCTAACGAAATCCCAATTAAAATCAGCGTTTTGTCAGAAAAC
>JAYUAJ010000430.1:0-17791 GCA_043741375.1 Hyphomicrobiaceae bacterium
AGCCGTTGCCGATTCGGCGGGAGGTAAGGGCTGTGCGGCTATGGGGCTGCACCAAGGAGGACCACACATGCGGTTCGATATCGTTCAGAGCGACCGCCGCTTCATTCTCGGCGAGGGACCGCACTACGATCGCGAAACCGGCAATCTGTACTGGGTGGATATCGTGGCCGGGCAGGCTTGGCGCATGCACACGGGAACCGGAGCCACCCAGCATTGGAATTGCGGCGGACCGATCAGCGCCGTGGTCCCGCGCGTCAAGGGCGGGCTGATGCTGGCGCTGAAGGATCGGCTGGAGTTCTTCGATCCCATGACCGGTGCGCGCAGTCTCTGGTGCGCGCCCGAAGGCAGTGTTCCGGGCAACCGCTCGAACGAGGCGCGGGTCGATCCCACCGGCCGGTTCTGGCTCGGCACCATGCAGAACAATATCGGTCCGCATGGCGAGGACCTGCCGATCGTGCAGAAGTCGGGCGCGCTCTACCGGATCGAAGCTGATGGGCGGTTCGACAAGGTGGTCGCCCCGGTCGGCGTCTCCAACACGTTGGTCTGGGACGAAACGCGCCGCTGGCTGTATTTCGCCGATACCATGGCGGGCGTCATCACCAAATTCGACTGGGACCCGCCGACCGGTCACATCGCCAATCCACGCATTTTCGCTCGCCCGAACGAGCATGGCGCCCCTGACGGCTCGGCGCTGGATGCCGAAGGTTGCCTGTGGAACGCGCGCTGGGGCGGCTCATGTATCATCCGCTACCGCCCGGATGGCACGATCGACCGCATCGTGCCGGTGCCGGTCACCAATCCCACGTCCTGCGTGTTCGGCGGCGCTGACCTGCGCACGCTGTACGTGACGTCCGCCTATGCGGGATTGTCCGAGGCCCAGCGCGCGGCCAATCCCCTGGAAGGCGCCTTGCTAGTGGCCAAGTCCGACGTGGCCGGCCAGCCTTGCGCGAGACTGGCCGCTTAGAGCCTTTCAGGGCTCTAAGCCTTTGTTTGGTCGCGCTTTTTTTCGAAAACCGCTTCACACCATTCCGGAAGCGCTTTAGCCAGGCAACAGAACCGTCGATCCGGTGGTCTTGCGTGCCTCCAAATCGCGGTGTGCATCGGCTGCGCGGCTGAGGGGGTAGGTCTGATTGACCTCGATCTTGATCTTGCCGCGCGACACCAGATCGAACAGCGCATTCGCCGAGGCCAGTAGATCCTCGCGCTTTGTCACGTAGGCGCCCATCGAGGGGCGCGTCACATAGAGTGACCCCATCTGGTTGAGAATGGCCAGATTGAAGAGTGGGATGCTGCCCGACGATTGCCCGAAGGCGACCAGCAGGCCGCGCGGTTTTAGGCAGGCGAGCGAACCCATATATGTGTCCTTGCCGACCGAGTCGTAAACCACATCGCACAGCTTGCCGCCGGTGATCTCCTTCACGCGCTCGACGAAGTTTTCGGTCCGGTAGTTGATGACGTGGGTGGCGCCGTGCGCCTTGGCGAGCGCCATTTTTTCCGGCGAGCCGGCCGTGCCGATCAGTGTCGCCCCCAGCTCACGCGCCCATTGGCAGGCGATCAGTCCCACCCCGCCGGCGGCGGCATGGAACAGAAGCACGGTGCCCGGCCCAACCTTAAACGTCCGATTGAGCAGGTATTCCGCCGTCATGCCCTGCAGCATCATGGCGGCTGCGGTCTGGTCGGTAATGCTCGCGGGCAGCGGCACCAGCCGGTCAGCGGCGATGAGGCGTTCCTCGGCATAGCCTCCCACAGGCCCGGCGTAAGCAACCCGGTCGCCGGCCTTCAGGCCGCTCACGCCCTTGCCGACCCCGGTCACCACGCCGGCCCCTTCCATGCCGGGAATGAACGGCAAAGAGGGCTGGGGATAAAGCCCGGTGCGCAGGTACACGTCGATGAAATTCAGGCCGACGGCCGTCTGACGGATCTTGACCTCGCCCGCGGCGGGCGCCGCCACCGGAACGTCCTCAACCTGCAGCACTTCCGGGCCACCGTAGGCATGGACGCGAACAGTTCTTGTCATAGGTTATCTCCCGGTTGCAATCTGGGCTGCTGTGGGGGCGATTCGTAGCCGCGTCGGGGCGATTGTCGAGCCCCGAATTCGTGCCATTTGTGTCCCAGTGCGTAGTGCCAAGGTCTATGGTAGGTAAAAGCTTATGCGGGTTCTGCAATACCAGCGGATGATGTATCTGGCAGTCGGCGCTGCGCTGTCGGGCTGCGTGGGGCTCGATACGCAGGCAGCAGGAGGACCCTGCCTCAGCGATACATCTGAATGCGTTGGACAGCGTACCGCGATGGTTCGCACCATGAGCGCCGATCCGGCGCGGGCATGGATTGCCCAATCGCCTGACCGCAGTACGGTGGCCTCAGGCGTAAGGCTGTTCGCGTATCAGAACGTGCGTGACAAGCTGAGCTGCCCGGAGTTGACCAGCGCCGTCAGCGATCTGGATGCAGCCAAGAGGACACTGGCTGAAGGCCCGTCGGCAGGACAGACCATGGCGCGCCACAACGACATCAAGGCCATGACCGATGATGTGCGTGCTGCGCTGGCCACCAGCAAGCTCAGGCGCTGCGGCCCGGGGATTTGATCCTCAACGTGCCAACGCGAGGGCTTTGCCGGCCAGGTCGATCCGCGCCAGCAGCGGCCGGTGATTCGAGCGCACATCAGGACCGAGCCACACCTGCTGAAACGTGATCTCGTTGCTGGCGAACATATGATCGATCGCCAGCTGCGGCAGACCCTTGCCCCCCGCCGGATAGCTCGGCAGGAAGCGGCCCATCGGGATCAACCGGGTGGCCGCCACGAAATCCTCATAGGTCGCGGCCCAAGGCGTCGCGTTGAAATCGCCCGCGATCAGAACCTGGCCATCAAGCCCGCGCGCTACCTTGGCGAGATCTGCCATTTGCAGGCGATGCAGCCGCGGCCAACGCAGCGCGTCGGTAAGCTGGGTGCCGAGCACGGTCAGCCGATCCTTGCCGGCGCCAAAACTGATCCAAACCCGTGCCGGACTGATCTCGGTCGCAGCAACTTGTCCCGAGGCATCAAACGGATGGCGCGACAGCACCGCTATCGAGCAGTCCCACTGACCGGCGCAATCCTTGCGATAGGGATAGGACGTCTCCAACACTTGCAGCATGCCAAGCTTGTTTGGGCCGAATTCAGTCAGCACCAACACGTCGGCTCCCGAGCCAATGAGATAGTCGGTGAGCCCATCCTGATCGGGATGATGATGCCACGTGTTGAGCGTCAGCACGGTCCAGCTGCTGTTCGACGTGGGCCTGGAGCCAGACGCAGCTTGTGCCGATCCAACCAGCGGAAATTCGCTCTGCTGGGCGATCAGGGAATGGGTCGCCAATGTGAGGAAGGCGCCCAGCGTGAGGATCAGCACCGGACGGTAGTCGAGCCACAAAGCCAGCAGCGCCGCGATGGCCAAACCAATCAGGTGCCCGCGCGCATTGGCGATCAAGTCCAGTTCTGGCACATAGCGGCCGAGCAATCCCAGCCCGATGGCGCCGGCGCTGACCGCCAGAACCAACCAGGCGAACCGCCGTCCCATCGCGTGCAACGCCGACACAATCACGACTGCCTCAAGACCTTGGCATCCGCCCCGATGTGGCACGCGTCGCAACTTTTTCGCAAGGTTTTGAACGGTTTGTCCCTAATGGGGGTGCTCGCCTTATTTTTCGCGAGGGCCGCAATTCGGGCCCCGCGCCGCCCAACTTCCGCCCCGCGAAGCACCAAACGTACGCTTCGGCTGCCTACTGATGGAGAAACGAGATGCTTCCCTCCCTCCGCTTGGCAGGTTTCGTTGCGTTTGTGTGCGTGCTGGCTTCAGCAGGACCAGCCAAGGCGGTCAACGGTGTCGCTTGTCCCGACGGCTTCACCAAGATCCTGGCCCAGGATGGGCAGGCCGCATGCCGCCGCAGCCAAAGCGTCGCCAGCTCCGATCTGGCGGAGGCGGTATCACAGCTGTGGTGGAACAACGCCCATTGCAACGGCGCCGAAACCGACCGCCAGACTGGCATCTCGCAGAATTCGACGGGCAACTGGACTGTGACCATGCGGTTTTGGTGCAACGGGTTTTGAAGTCTGACGCTCCCCCGTCGATCCGCCCGCGCGCACGCAAACCACGTTCCCTCTTGCCCCGCCCGCCCCACTCAGGCAATGACAGTCCCGCACCCGCCTCGATCGCGCGTCGCCTTATCTTTGTCCGGATCATCCCCGATCGCATGAGGCCCCGCGCAACCTGGCTGAGCCGGATCGACCGTTCATGGGCACTTTCATCTTCGGCCTGATCCTGCTGGCGGGCGGTTATTTTGGCTTGCGCTATGTCCGGTCGCAATCGCCCGCAAAGCGTGCTGAGCTGTTGCGCCGCGCCGGCGGAGCGATCGCGCTGATCGTGGCGCTGTGGCTGGTGCTGAAGGGGCTCTACTGGTTCGCCCTGCCGCTGGCCTTCTTCGGCTATTTCGCCCTGTGGAAGCCAATGGGCTTTTCGCGCCAGGCCGATCAGCGGGCAGAGAACGTGCGGTTGGCGAGCGTGCGAACGGCGCTGCTGGAAATGTCGCTCGATCAGGCGACCGGAGCCCTGGCGGGACACGTTCTGGCGGGCAGCTTCACCGGCCGCGAGTTGGGCAGCCTGTCGCGCACCGAGCTGGGGCAGCTGTGGCGCGAATGCCGTGCCGGCGAGGCGCAGAGCCGCCAGCTGTTGGAAGCTTATCTCGACCGCCGCTGGCCGGAATGGCGCTCAGAACTGCCGCGCGGGGCAGGCGAAGGGTCCACGGGCAACAGTCAGTCCGGGGCGACGCCCGCGCGCGCGCCGATGACCCGGCAGGAGGCCTTTGAGGTGTTGGGCCTGGCGCCAAATGCGGAACTTGAAGAGATCAAAAGCGCGCACCGCAATCTCATGAAGCGGATGCACCCCGACCAGGGCGGCTCGAACTATCTCGCGGCCAAGATCAACGAAGCCAAGGAAATCCTGCTGGGCAAGAAGGCCTGACGGACTGTGCTCCCCTGCGTTTGACGCATGCCTGTTTCGCTGTGCTTGCTGCTAAGCACTGGCGGGACGGGGCGCTGACGAGCATGACAATCATAGCCGATATCGATGTTGCCGCGGACGAACATGCACGGCCAGGCCTGTGGGTGTTCTCCACGCTGTTCTTCATTGAGGCGATGACGCGTGCGTCGTTGGCAACCGTCATCCCGCTGCAAACTTACGGGCTGCTCAAGGAGGCCCGCTATGTCAGCTATTTAGGCTTTGCGCTTGCTCTGGGCGGCCTTGCTGCCGGTCTCGGCGTTCCCTTGCTGATCGCTCGCATCAGCCGGCGCTGGACGTACACGCTCGGCGCGGCGTGCCTGGCCGCCGCAGCCATTGCATTCACCACTGAAACGCTGCCCGGCCAGATCGCCGGCATTGCCATCCGCAACTTCGGGGCGCTGTGCCTGAACATCGCACTGATGCTCTACATCATGGACTTCGTGAAAAAGCACGAGCTGGTGCGCAACGACAGCCGGCGCATGGCCGTCGCCATGGTGGGCTGGACCATCGGCCCGTATCTCGGCGTCTGGCTCTATGAGCGCATCGGCCCCTTCGCCGCTTTCGGCTGGAGCGCGGGGTGGGCGCTGATCCTGATCGCGGCCTTCTGGTACTTTAGGCTCTCGGACACCGCGACCATCATTCCCGCCAAGGCGCCGCCCGCCAATCCGCTCGAATTCGTGCCGCGGTTCGTCTCGCAGCCGCGACTTTTGTTGGCTTGGATGATCGCGTTCGGCCGCTCCGGGTTCTGGGGCATGCTGTTCACCTACGGGGCCATCCTGATGAAGAAGACCGGCCAGGGCAGCGACGCCGCAGGCGTCCTGGTTTCGCTGAGCCAGGTGCTGCTGATCAGCGCCCTGTTATGGGGCCGGATCGGCGGCCGGATCGGGCTCAGGCCGACAATTGCGCTGTGTTTCGGCGGCATGGCCGTCACGCTGCTAGCTGCCGGGCTGGTGGGCGAACATGCTCCTCTGGTCACCGGCGCCATCCTGTTGGTGACCAGCTTCTTCGCCACCGGTCTCGATGCCGTCGGCGGCGTGCCCTTTTACCGTTCGGTCCGAGCCCGCGAGCGCGCGCCCATGACGGCGGTTTACCGGACCTATCTGGATATCGGCGATCTGCTGCCTAATCTGGTGTTTGGCGTTGTGCTGTTGTGGCTGCCGCTAGGGTCGGTGTTCGCGGTTTATGGGCTGGCGTGCGCGCTCTATGGCTGGATATGCTGGCGTTGGCTGCCGAAGGGGATGTGAGCGCCCTGCGGCCTCTTTGGCTTTGAGGTCGGCCCGAACACCCGCTATACAGCCTGCTAACGCCCCTGCCACCGGACACATCCGACCATGGAACAACTGCTCGGCAACTATCTCGCCGTCACGATCTTTCTCGGCGTCGCGCTCGCCATTTCGTTGGTGCTAACGATCGTGCCGTTCCTGATTGCGATTCGGAATCCCGATCCGGAAAAGGTCTCGGCCTACGAGTGCGGTTTCAACGCCTTCGACGACGCGCGCATGCAATTCGACGTGCGCTTCTACCTGGTATCGATCCTGTTCATCATCTTCGATCTCGAAGTGGCGTTTCTGTTCCCCTGGGCCGCCGCATTCAAACACATGAGCGACTACGGTTTTTGGGCCATGATGGTGTTCTTGGGCCTGCTGACGATTGGGTTTGTGTACGAGTGGAAGAAGGGCGCGCTGGAGTGGGATTGAACGGGGCTTATGCGGCCGTCCAGGCGAGCGGATGGGTGATGAGCGCACGGTCGACGGTCACGAGGCGCAAGTCGTCCACTTGCGCCTGAGCGAGCAAAAGACGGTCGAATGGGTCTTTGGTGGACGGTTCCTGTGCGAGGTTGCATAGGACATGACGAGGCTCGATAAGCAAAATCTGCAAATTGAGCTGGTCGCAGATTTCCGGCAGTTCGCCCAATTGTTGTCGCAGCGACAGCCGCCCCGAACGGTATTTTATTGCTATTTCCCAGAGACTTGCGGTGCTGCCCGCATCGCTGCATTTATCTCGACGGAGCCTTCAGCTTGAACTGCCAAGAAAATATGGCTGTCCAACAGCAGCTTCACTTGTCATTCGGTCGTATGACCGGATCAGGCAGGGGCTGCAACAAAAAGTCCTCCGGCAGCGGATCGTCAAAATCCGGTGAAATCCAAGTTACAAGCTTATCGTAGCCCTTTTTGCGCTTCCAAGCCTCCAGCGCCTCATAGTTGAGCCCTTTCTTGCGCGCGGGCTCACCGACTGCCGACTCCACAGCCTTCACCTCGCGCAACACAAGATCAAGCACGGGCTTGCCGTCCCGCGTGATGGTCACGGCTTCGCCCTGCTCGACCCGTTGCACGAGTTCGGCGAACTGATCGTCAAATGATTCAATCGGCACCTTTTCCATCCGCACATAATACCGCCTTCCTTCGCCCCGTTGCAACGCTTCTGCCACTAGGCTAGGAGCTTACCCTAACGCCCATATTTGGCCGCGCGGAGCCTCCTTCATGCCTGTGATACTACCTGGCCAAACCCAACCGAACTTTGAGGCCCTGCGCGAAGGCGCCCCCGGCGCGAGTCTTCGCGACGGGGCGGCCGACCGGGCGCTGCTGGGCGTCATCAACAACGACCTCGCCGACAAGGGCTTTTTCACCACCTCGGCCGATGCGCTGATCACCTGGGCGCGCACCGGCTCGCTGATGTGGATGACGTTTGGCCTAGCCTGCTGCGCGGTCGAAATGATGCAGACCGCCATGCCGCGCTATGACCTCGAACGCTTCGGCTTTGCGCCGCGCGCCAGCCCACGCCAGTCCGACGTGATGATCGTGGCTGGCACGCTCACCAACAAGATGGCCCCAGCGCTGCGCAAGGTCTACGACCAGATGCCCGAGCCGCGTTACGTCATCTCGATGGGATCGTGCGCCAACGGCGGCGGCTATTACCACTATTCTTACGCTGTAGTCCGCGGCTGCGACCGCATCGTTCCGGTGGACATTTACGTGCCGGGCTGCCCGCCCACAGCCGAAGCGCTGGTCTATGGCGTTCTGATGCTGCAGCGTAAAATCCGCCGGACGGGAACCATCGCTCGCTAGGACGGAAATTTTTGCTTCCACGAGGGCGCCGCGCCAGGAACATCACTAGGCGCGGCCTCGTAAACGCCCCGAGCTATGGCGCGTGCGACGCAATCGGCGGCCACGGCACAGATCTCGGTTAAATCGTTCAGGGGCTCGGCGCCCCGGGGTTTCCCCCCCGTCGCCGCCGCGAATACCGTGTCGCCATCGAATGGCGCCGCAGACATGCGCAGTGCCCGTGCAAATCCGCCCTGCGCCACGATGGCCAAACGCTTGCATTCGGCCTTGGTGAGCGTGGCGTCAGTGGCCACGACTGCAAGCGTCGTCGCCGGTCCGCCCTTCCACCGCAGACGTAACTGATCAGATGTGATGTGGGTGGGCGTGCCGAGACCGCCGAATTCGGTCCCCGCTTCCCAGGGCGCCGCCCAGAAGTGCGGCCCGTCGCCGATCACGGGCGAGCCGAGCGCATTGACTGCGGCCAGCGCTCCAACGGTGTGCCCGCCGGTGGTCGTTGCACTGACCGAACCCAGGCCACCCCTTAGGCTGATGCTCGTGGCCCCGAATGCCGCCCCTGCGCTCCCAAGCGCAAACTCCGCGGCCGCCGAGCGTGCCGCTTCATAGGCCAGCTCTCGATAGGGCGGATAGCGGCCCCAGGCCTTGTTTCCCCCATTCAGCAAATCGAAAAGGATAGCGCCGGGCACGATCGGGACGCGGGCAGGGCCGACGGCAAATCCACGCCCCAGCTCGCGCAGATGGGCTTGCGCCCCGCTGGCGGCATCCAACCCAAAGGCCGAGCCTCCCGAGAGCACGATGGCGTCAATCCCGGGCAATATCATTTCGGGGGCGAGCGACTGAGTGTCGTGGCTGCCTGGCGCCCCACCGAAGACGGCACACGAGGCAACGGTAGGATTTTTGAACGTCACGACGGTCACGCCCGAGCGCAAATGCTCGTCGTGGGAGTTACCCACAGCCAGTCCAGCGACATCCGTGATCAAGTTCCGGCGCTGCCCCTGGCCCTCTGTCATCGTATCATCATCCATCTGACCGGCCGGATTCATTGTGCTTTGTCAGTGTGTTGTGGTTCAGGTGTTAGCGTCTTGTTAACCTGAGCGCATCAAAAGATCAAATATTGCTGCGGTGCAATATTGCCTCGCGTCAAGAGCAGGATGTATAAAGGTGTGGATAATCTGTTGCGCGCACCAATGATTTGGATCAAAGTCAAGCGACTTCCTGACGCAGTTCTGCCGCTTAACCGATAACGCCGATCGAGTGGAGTGCACCATGAGCTTCTACGAGATTGAATCCGGATTTTCGACGATACTGCAGGGTGCCGACCGTAAGGCGTCGGATCAGGCTGCTTTCGAGCGCCTCAGAAATAAGCTCATTGAGCTGCGCGATTGCGGGCTCGATGTGGAACTGCCGGCCGACGTGTCCGAAATTTCGGGCGATATCGGCGGAGTGCTTGCGTTTGAACCTCGCCGAGATCGCAAGCGGCTGTTTTGACAGCGGTTGCCAGCGTCTGCGGACGCTGTTTAACTATGCGGGCCTGGAAACCGTTCTAAGCAACCTTCCGTCGCGTCGGCGACCGAAACAACGAAGGCCCGCAGGATGTTCCCCTTGCGGGCCTTTTTGTTTGAGGCCGACAGAACCGCTGAAAAAAATGAGGCTCGCAAGTTTCCCTGCGAGCCCCTCTACGACCCAAGACCGGCCTACGAGGCACCGTCTCGCAACCAACTACTTCTGCTGATGATAGTCGATCTTGCCGTCGGCGCCCTTCTCCCAGACGTACCACACGTAGTCGACGTTCGTGCGGTCGCCCTTGGCGTCGTAGCTGATGTCACCGATCACGGTCTTGAAGACCATGCCCGAGTGCATCACTTCGGCCATCTTCTTGCTGTCCAGCGAGTTAGCTTTCTCGGCAGCCTGTTTCAGGATCTGCATGCCGGCATAGGAGTAGAGCGTGTAGCCTTCCGGCTCAAAGCCGCCCTTCTTGATGGCGGCGACCACGTCCTTGGCGGCCGGATTGTCGCGCGGCTCGGGGCCGAACGACATCAGGGTGCCTTCAACGCCGGGACCACCGATCGCAGCAAATTCCTTGTCGGTGATGCCGTCGCCCGAGATCATGACCGTCTTCAGGCCCTTGTCGCGCATCTGGCGAATGATCAGGCCGCCTTCAGTGTGCAGACCGCCCCACATCAGGTATTCAGCGCCCGACTCAGCGATCTTGCCAACCAGAGCTGAGTAGTCCTTCTCGCCCGTGTTGACGCCCTCGTAGAGCACTTCCGTCTTGCCGCCGGCGTTCATGAAGCCCTTGGCGGCATCGGCCAGACCCTTACCGTAGGTGGTCTTGTCGTGAACGATGGCGATCTTGGCGTCCTTCAGCTTGCCGAGGGCGAGGTCAGCCCAGAGCTTGCCCTGCTGGTCGTCGCGGCCGCAGGTGCGGAACGCGTCCCACAGGCCGCGCTCGGTGACCTTGGGGTTGGTGGCCGACGGGGTTACGAAGAGTACGCCGTTCTCGGCATAGACTTCTGAGGCGGGAATGGTCACGCCCGAATTGAAGTGGCCGATCAGGTGCTTGACGCCGTCGCCGACGAACTTGTTGGCGACCGAAACGCCCTGCTTGGGGTCCGACACGTCGTCGCCCTGCACAACTTCGATCTTCTGACCGAGGATGCCGCCAGCCGCGTTGAAGTCGGTTGCGGCGGCGTTCACGCCGGTGGTCAGCTGCGCGCCGAACGACGCGTTCGGGCCAGTGATGGGACCGGCAACGCCGATCTTAATCTGGGCCTGTGCCGATCCGGCGAAGGCCAGACCTGCTGCGAGCACGAGGCCCGTAAACAGATGCTTATTCATACGATACTCCCTTAAGTCAGATGCGCGGGATGCGCATCTCAGTTTGAGTCCGGTCCGGTCAATTGTGACAGGGCCAACGCTCAGTCTTCGGCGGACCCATGCCGGACATCGCGCGCTCGTTGCGCTTGTCCCAGACGATTCCGCTGAATTCTTGTCCAGTCAATCACCTGGACCGCCAAGTAAGGCCAAATTTTTTGAATTCCCAGGGATACTGCCGTGCCATCTGATTGGCGCGCTTCCAAGTGTAGCCCAGCCAAGCGAGCCCGAGAAGCACGACAAACGTCACCAGGTAGTATTGCAGCGACAAAAGTTGTTCCTGGAACAGGGCAAAATGCAGAAAGCGGACCCCGGCAGATAGGAGAAGTGTCGCCGGGAAAATGCGCCAATCGGGCTCCCAGACCGTGGCGATGGCGCGACCAGTTGCAAGCGCAGCAGCGCCGCCGAGAACGGTAAGGCCAAGAAACACGGGAAAGCCGTAGGCCTTGGTCGTCCAGATAATCCCAGCCAATCCGGACATCAGTGCCCTCCTTCCAGGTAGGCGGCGCGTACTTCCGGGCGGGCTAGCAATTCCGGTCCCGTCCCTTGCATTGTGATTTTGCCGTTGACCATGACGTAGCCGCGGTGGGCCAACTTCAGGGCGTGGAACGCGTTCTGCTCCACAAGGAATACGGACAGCCCCTCAGATCGGTTCAGTTCGGCAATGATGCCAAATATCTGTTTCACGATCAGCGGAGCAAGGCCAAGCGACGGCTCATCGAGCAGCAACAGCCGTGGGCGGCTCATCAGCGCGCGGGCGATGGCTAACATTTGCTGCTCGCCGCCTGAGAGCGTTCCGCCGCGCTGTTGCGCACGTTCCTTGAGGCGAGGGAACATCACGAAGACCCGTTCGAGATCATGGTCAAAGTGTGCGAATTTGTCGATTGAAGCGCCGAGTTGAAGGTTTTCGAAAACGGTCAGTCGCGGGAAGATGCGACGGCCTTCCGGGGACTGAGCAATGGAGAGCCGGGCGATCTGGTAGGTCGGCAGGGCCGTGATGTCCTGGCCATCAAAGACAATCGAGCCCTTGCGCGCACGCGGGCTGCCGAACACCGTCATCATGGTGGTGGATTTGCCGGCGCCGTTGGCGCCAATCAGCGTGACGATCTCGCCCTGGTTGACGTCGATGTCGATGCCCTTGAGGGCCTGTATCTTGCCGTAGAAAGTCTCGACGCCGCGGATGGTCAGCAGCCGTTTTGGCGCTTCTTGTAGGCTTGGCGAGGCAACCTTAGCCATGGTCGCGTCCTGGCTCATGCCCCGATCTCCGCTTCCACCTTGGCGACTTCGGCCTCGTCCGCCACGCCCAGGTAGGCGGCGATCACCTTCGGGTCGTTGCGCACTTCAGCGGGCGTTCCGTCGGAAATCTTGGTGCCGTAATCAAGCACCACGACATGATCAGAGATTTGCATCACCACGGACATGTCGTGCTCGATCAGCAGAACCGACGTCTTGCCCTCATCGCGGATCGAGCGAAGGAGTGCGTTGAGGTCGGCCGACTCGCGCGGATTGAGGCCGGCGGCAGGTTCGTCGAGGCAGAGCAGCACGGGATCGGTGCACATGGCGCGCGCGATCTCCAACCGGCGCTGGGCGCCATAGGGGAGTTCGCCTGCGGGATCGTCGGCGCGGTCAATGAGGCCGATACGCTGCAGCCAATCGGTGCAACGGCCCACGGCCGCCGCCTCGCTGGCGCGATAGCTGGGGGCGCCGATGAGGCCCAGGACCGTATAGCCGCTGGCGAGCATCAGCTTATTGTGGTGCGCGACCATGAGATTTTCCAAAACCGTCATGCCCTGGAACAGGCGGATGTTCTGGAAGGTCCGGGCGACGCGGGCCTGGTCGGCGATTTCGTCGCCTGGCATACGTTCGAGCAGGAAAAGAGCGCCGTCCGCCGTTCTGGAGTGCTTGGCGGCAGAGCGGGTGAGGGCGGTCACGGACGCCGGGGTCGCAATGCCTTCACGGGCCAATGCCAAACGGCCTTCGGTGGGTTTGTAGAAGCCCGTCACGCAATTGAAAACGGTAGTCTTGCCCGCTCCGTTCGGTCCGATCAGCGCTGTGATGTCGCCACGGCCAACCTCGAAGGAGAGGTCCTTGATGGCGACCAACCCGCCAAAGCGCATGGTCAGGTGCTCGACGACGAGCAACGGATTGGTCTTCCAGCGCATCAGCCGTGCCCCTGGCTGACGAGGTCGCCGGACACGATCTTGCGTTCCTTGAGGAAGATTGTGGGCGCGCGGCTCGAAACAAAGCCGCGTGGCCTGAACACCATCATCAGCACCATCGAGAGGCCGAACAGCAGCCCGCGATACTGCGCGGGGTCGAAATTGGGAATGCCGAAAACAGTCTGCATCAGCTGATGCATCCAATCCAGTTCGCGCAGCAACTCAAAGCCGCCAACCAGGAACACGGCGGCAAGTGCGATGCCGAACTGCGAGCCCATACCGCCAAGAACAACGATAGCCAGGATGGTTGCGGACTCGTTGAAAGTGAAACTCTCCGGGCTGATGAAGCCCTGGCGCACGGCAAAGAACGACCCTGCCAGACCGGCGAAGAAGGCGCCGAGGGCGAACGCCGTGAGTTTGGTGTTGGTGGTGTTGATGCCGAGCGAGCGGCAGGCGATCTCGTCCTCGCGCAAGGCTTCCCAGGCGCGCCCTATCGGCAGCCGGCGCAGCCGCATGGTCACAAAACTGGTCACGAACGCCAAGCTCAAGATCAGGTAGTAGAGAAAGATTTTACTATGGATCGGCGAGTGGGCCAGACCGAACATCTCGGCAAAATTGCCAGGCTGATCCTTGAAGGAGATGCCAAAGAACGTGACGCGCGGGATCGAAGCGATGCCGGCATAGCCGCCGGATAAATCGACCCAATTGATCAGCACCAGACGTATGATTTCGCCGAAGGCCAGCGTGACGATGGCGAGGTAGTCGCCGCGCAGCCGCAGCACGGGGAACCCGAGCAGGATGCCCCAGAACGCCGCCAATAGGCCTGCAACCGGCAGGCAAATCCAAAATGACAGGCCGAAGGTGGTGGCCAGCAGCGCGTAAGTGTACGCGCCGACGGCATAAAACGCGACGTAACCCAGATCCAGAAGTCCAGCGAGGCCGACCACAATGTTGAGGCCCCAGCCCAACATCACGTAGATCAGAATCTGTACGCCGTAATTGTCGATCCACTTCAGCGCGCCGTTCGGGCCGTGAACGTACAACATGGCGATCGGAAATATGATCAACACGGCGGCACCGAAGAGGCCGAGATAGCGTGTCGCTTCTGCCGACCGTGCAGGCTTTGCGACGGTTGGCGCGGCAGACGTAGGGTCGCTCTCCCGGGCACCATTCAGCAGCACCAAGAATCGACCGGCAAACGCCAATGCGCACAGGACCAAGACCGCCTTGGGCCGCCAGCTGAGGATCAAAACGCCGGCATCATCGGCCGTCGTCAGCATCATGATGATCGGGAAGCAGAGCAGGAACGTGATTCCGGCCGCAGCCAACGCGCTTTTCAAATGCGCGACCAAGGGGCTGTCCAGGCCAATTTTGTCAGGTGACACGGCGCTCATCACTACACCTTCTCGATTTCAGGTCGCCCGAGCAATCCTGACGGCATGAAGATGAGCGTAATCGCCAGAATGGAGAAGGCGGCGACGTCTTTATAGTCGGTCGAGAAATACGCCGACCAGAACACCTCGATCAGGCCGATCAGCAAGCCGCCAAGCACAGCCCCCGGTAGTGAACCGATCCCGCCCAATACGGCCGCCGTGAACGCCTTGACGCCGGGCAAAAATCCGTCGGCAAAATTTACCACGCCGTAGTGCAGTAGATAGAGAGAGCCCGCTACGGCAGCCAGCGCAGCGCCGATGATGAATGTGATCGAAATCGTGCGGTCCACATCGATGCCCATCAGCGCCGCCATTTTGCGGTCTTGCTCGCAGGCCCGTTGCGCGCGCCCCAGCGGCGTTTTCTTCACCAGCCACCAGAAGGCAGCCAGCAAGATCGCCGTCACCAGCATGATGACGATCTGCCGGTATTGCAGCGATACGTCATAGCCGGGGCCGGTGAAATGGATGATGTCCGTGAACATAGGCGGTACCGGTTTGTTGCGCGGGCCCTGCACCACCTGGACAAAGTTGGATAGGAACGTCGACATGCCGATGGCTGAAATCAGCGGCGCCAGCCGAAACGATCCGCGCAACGGGCGATAGGCCAGCCGCTCGATGGTCCAGTTCCACACCGAGGTGAGAACCATCGCGGCGATCAGCACAAGGATGAAGGCTACCGGCAGCGATGTGATACCCAACACTTGGGTCAGCAGCAGAAACACCATCAGGGCAATGAACGAGGCCAGCATGAACACATCGCCATGGGCGAAATTCACCATGCCGATGATTCCGAACACCATCGTATAGCCGATGGCGATCAACCCATAAATCGAGCCCAGCGTGAGCCCGTTTATCAGCTGCTGCAGAAAATTACTCACGCCGTTCCCCTAACCCTCGCGTACCCCTTTGTTGGCATGGCCGATCCGACCGGCCGCTGAGGCTTGCACTCACGTCATAGCAGACCCCACGCAAAACGCACAATGGGTCGCGGCTAGAAGGCGCGGATTGGTAGGTTTTTCCGCCACTGCGGGTCTTGGGGCAATAGCATTGCCCGCGAACGGGCTCAGAGACAGCGGCCGCGCGGGGTATTTTGTCCCCACTGCGGATCAATGCCTCCCGCGCCGAACTGGCTCCCATGGATTGCGATGTCGTCATCGACAATTCCAGCGCGCTCGAAACGGCGATTTCCGGGTTCACCCGGGCGCTAACGGATCGAGCCGACCGCCCGTAGCGGCCACCGCCTTCAAATCACATTGTGCGTGCCATCGCAGTATGGCGCGTCGTCGGACTGCTTGCAGCCGCACAGATTCACCACCGCCGTCTGATCGGCCGTGAACTGCAGTGGCGTGAAGGTCGTCGTCTTGTGCGAACCGTCGCAGAACGGCTGATTGGCTGAGCGGCCGCAGCGGCACCACCAATACTCCTTGCCCGCCTCAACCTGCACCTGATAGGGCCCGCGTTGGGCAATGATCGTCTCGTCTGCCATGTCATCCTCATCCCGTAGCCATTTCAACTGGCCTAGCCGATAGCAGGAGCGCTGACAACAACGGCGGCAGGTGTGCGGGCAACCTGAGCGTTTCGCGAAGCCCACCGCTGCTGCTACGCGATACGCCGAGACAGCCGCGTGATGTGCCCCATCTTGCGGCCGGGGCGGGCTTCGCCCTTGTCGTAAAGGTGGAGCGCGGCGCCCGGTTCGGCGGCCAACTTCAGCCAATCGTCCGCTTGCGGACCGATCAGGTTGGTCATGACGGCATCGCCGTGGCGCTCGCATGAGCCGAGAGGCCAGCCGGCGACCGCGCGCATGTGGTTCTCGAACTGGCTGATGGCGCAGGCCTCGATGGTCCAATGGCCGGAGTTGTGGACGCGCGGGGCGATTTCGTTGACGACCAGGCGATGGCCGGCCGGGACCGAGGGGCCGAGGTCGAACAGTTCGATCGTCAGCAGGCCGACATAGTCCAGCGCCTCGGCGATGCGCCTGGCGATTTGGATCGCGCGGACGGTGAGATCGGTGTCGAGACCGCCTGGCACGACTGATCGATCGAGAATGCCGTTCTTGTGCGAATTCGCAGGGATGTCGTAGGCGACCGCTTTGCCGTCGTGGCCGCGCACCGCCAGCACCGAATACTCCGCGACAAAACTCAAGCGCTGTTCCAGGACGGCGGGACGGCCGCCCATCGCCGCATAGGCTGCTTCAAGGTCATCGTTGGCCGAGATGGCGATTTGGCCCTTGCCGTCGTAGCCGAGCCGGCGCGATTTGAGGATCGCCGGACGCTGCCAATCGGCCATGGCAGCGGCGAGGTCCTTCGGTCTTGCGATATCCATGAAAGGTGCGACCGGGAGGTCTAAGCCCTCGATGAAGGTCTTTTCCATCAGCCGGTCCTGCGCTACTTCGAGCGCACGCGATCCGGGCCGGACCGGGACCAGCGTTTCAAGATGGCGCGCGGCCTGGAGCGGGACGTTCTCGAACTCGTAAGTAACGACCGAGACGCTGTTTGCGAACTTGGTTAGCGCCGGCGTGTCGTCATAGTTGGCGATCGTATGGTGCGCTGCAACATCCATCGCCGAGCCGGGGACGTCCGAATAAATGTGGCACTTGAGGCCTAGTCGCGCGGCGGCAAGCACCAGCATCCGCCCGAGCTGCCCGCCTCCGAGAATGCCCACGGTTGAGCCGGGAGGAAGGTGTGCGAAGGAAAGGACGTCAGACATGGGGCCCTGGTGTCTCGGCGACAGAAGCGGTCAGTTCGGCCCGCCATTTTTCGATGCGCTTTGCGAGGCCTGGGTTGCCTAGTGCCAGGATCTGAGCGGCCAGCAATCCTGCGTTGGTCGCGCCTGCCTCACCGATTGCCAAAGTACCCACCGGCACGCCCGCAGGCATTTGAACGATCGAGTAAAGACTGTCCTGACCGGAAAGCGCCTTGGTAGACATCGGCACCCCTAGGACAGGCAAGATGGTCAACGCGGCCGTCATCCCCGGCAGGTGCGCCGCCCCACCGGCCCCAGCGATGATCACTTTCAGCCCACGCGCTTGAGCGGATTTTGCGTAGTCGTAGAGCCGGTCTGGCGTCCGGTGCGCCGATACAATGCGAACCTCAAAGGCGACGCCGAGCAGCAGCATTAGGTCGGCCGCGCGCTGCATGACCGGCCAATCGGACTGGCTGCCCATGATGATGCCGACCTCGGGCGGCAGGGCGCTGGGCGCGGTCATGGTCGCGGGATCCTCAAGTTGGCGCGGGGAC
>JAYUAJ010000431.1:0-7990 GCA_043741375.1 Hyphomicrobiaceae bacterium
GTGGCCATGCAGGTGCTCGGCCGCCTGATGAATCACACGCTGACCAAGCGGGGCGCGCGCGCGACCGTGATTGGCGCGACCTCGGGGGATACGGGCAGCGCCGCCATCGAAGCCTTCCGGGGGCGCGAGGCGATCGACATTTTCATTCTGCATCCGCACGGCCGCACCTCCGACGTGCAGCGCAAGCAGATGACAACAGCCGTCGAGGACAACGTCCACAACATCGCCATCGAGGGCAGTTTTGACGATTGTCAGGCGCTGGTGAAGGCGCTGTTCAACGATCTCGCCGTGCGCGACCGGCTGCAGCTTGCCGGCGTCAACTCGATCAACTGGGCGCGCATCATGGCGCAAGTGACGTATTATGTGACTGCGGCATCCGCGCTGGGCGCGCAAGAGAACCGAAAACTCTGTTTCAGCGTGCCGACCGGCAATTTCGGCGACGTCCTCGCCGGCCATGTCGCTGCGCGCATGGGGCTGCCAGTCGCTGAACTCATCGTCGCCACCAACAGCAACGACATCCTCGTCCGCGCGCTGACGACCGGCCGCTACGAACCGCGCCAGACGCTGCCGACCCAGAGCCCGAGCATGGACATTCAGGTCTCCAGCAATTTTGAACGCTTGCTGTTTGAAATTGCGCATCGCAAGCCGGAACAGGTGCGCAGCTGGATGGGCGATCTCCAATCCAAGGGAGGGTTCGTCTACGACCCGAAGTTCGTTACGCAGCGCAATACCGGGACAACCCTCGAGGCGGTGGCCGTGGATGAAGCCGAAACCACCGCGACCATCGCCGAGGTCTATCGCGCCACGGGATATCTCGCCGATCCGCATACGGCGGTTGGCCTGGCGGCAGCCAGTCGCGCGCAACACCGGCAGGACCAGCCGATGATCACGCTGGCAACGGCGCATCCGGCAAAGTTCCCGGACGCCATCGTTCGCGCCATCGGCCGCAAGCCCGATGTGCCGGAACGGCTGGCCCGCGTGCTCGATGCCAAAGAGCGGTACACGGTTCTGCCCAACGATTTCGCCAAGCTCGCAGCCTTCATCGATGCCCGTGCGCGCATCGGACGTGGCGCATGATGCGCGTCGTGGAGCCCGGCGTTGAGCTGACCACGCTTCCCAGCGGTCTGCGGGTCGTTACGCACCGCATGCCCCACCTGCAATCGGCGACCCTGGGCGTCTGGGTCGCCAGCGGGTCACGCCACGAAAGCAAGGCCCTGCACGGCATTTCGCATCTGCTGGAACACATGGCGTTCAAGAGCACGATGACGCGCACGACACGCCAGATGGCCGAGGAGATCGAGGCGGTCGGGGGCGAAATCAACGCCGCGACGGGCGCCGAGACCACTGCCTACTTCGCCCGCGTGCTCGCCCCTGACACAGGACTGGCGCTGGAGCTGCTCGCCGATATGCTGCTCAATCCGCGCTTCGACCCTGAGGAACTCGCCCGCGAGACCGGCGTCATCGTCCAGGAGATCGCCGGCGCCAGCGACCAACCCGACGACATCGTGTTCGAGCAAGCCGAAGATGCGGCCTTCTCAAAACAAGCGCTGGGCCGTCCGATCCTCGGCACGCGACAAAGTGTGTCGCGCATCACGCCGGACGATCTGCGCGCGCATATAAGGCGCAACTACAACCCAACGCGCATGGTCATCAGTGCGGCGGGGGCGGTCACACATGACGCCATCGTCCGCCACGCCGAAGCCCTATTCGGAGGGTCTTCTGGCCTTGAGTCGCAGACGACCGAGGCCGCAAGGTTCACGGGGGGGACGCGGTTCGCCGACAAATCCTTCGAACAGCACCACGTTCTGCTTGCCTTCGAGGGGCCATCCTATCTCGATCCGCGCTACTACGGCGCGCAAGTACTCACAGGTCTGCTCGGTGGTGGCACTTCATCCCGTTTGTTCCAGAAAGTGCGCGAAGACCACGGGCTTTGCTACGGCATCGACGCCTTCGGCTGGAGCTATGCCGATAGTGGCGTGGTCGGCGTGCACGCCGCGACCGGCTCGGACATGGTGGGCGACCTCATGACGATGGTGGCCGGGGAAATCCGCGATCTCATCGACAACGGACCTAACGACGGCGAGCTGTTGCGCGCCAAGGCGCAAATACGCGCATCGATCCTGATGAGTCTGGAAAGCACCGCGGCACGCGCCGAGCAAATGGCGCGGCATGTTCTGGTGCACGGCGCTCCGCTTACGGCAATCGACTTGATCGAGCGGATCGACAACGTGCGCGGTGCTGACGTGCGCACGATGGCGGACGATATTTTCCGCTCAAAGACGTTCGTGTGGTCCGAAGTCGGACCGGGCGCAAAGGGCACATTCGCGAGCGAAACGGTGGCATTGCTCGGTTGAGCGAACCTGCCGCCCTCGAAAAGGCATCGGGCATGGCGTTCTTGAGATCGGTGACGTCGAGCGACTATCTTCCCCAGCTCCAGGGGCGGGACGTGTTCCTGCGCGCGCCGGTTGCCAACGACTATGCCGCCTGGGCCGACCTTCGCTCACGCAGCCGCAGTTTTCTGGTTCCCTGGGAGCCTACCTGGGCCAACGACGAACTCTCGCGCACCTCCTACCGGCGCCGGCTGCGGCAGTACCAGAAGGACCAGCGGGATCAGGTTGGATACGCCTTTCTGGCCTTTCGAGGCTATGACCACGCCCTGATCGGCGGGCTCTCGCTCACCAACGTCCGGCGTGGCGTTACGCAGGCTGTGACGCTCGGTTACTGGATGGGCGCGCACTATGCTGGGCGAGGCTACATGACGCAGGCCGTGAGCGTTCTTAAGCCATTCGTCTTTGAGCATCTCTGGCTGCACCGGCTTGAGGCGGCTTGCCTGCCGGACAACGTGGCGTCGACGCGCGTCCTGGAAAAGAATGGGTTTTGCGCCGAGGGGTTGGCGCGGCGCTATCTGAAAATCAATGGGGCCTGGCAGGATCACCGGCTTTACGGCCTGGTCGCTGACGACGTAACGGCGAACCATATCGAACGAGGATAGCTTGAAGTGACGTTTGAGCCTCGCCAGAGGGGCCCTGGGGCGGTTCTCAGGAGCAGCGAAGTTCCGTCGACGCTCGCGCGTCTGGCGGGGCTTTGGCGCGTGGTGTTGCTCGCGCTCCTGGTGCAGGTGGGATTGGCAGCCGGCGTTGCGCAAGCGCTTGAAGTCGTGCCGATCAGCCGCGAACAGGCCAAGATCGATCTCACCAGCAAAGTCGAGCGCTATGCTGGCCGGGGCGACAAGCTGCAGGTCGAGACGGCCCCCGGTCCCGACGGGGTTGCCGGGCGGGTCGAGGTCAAGGCCCAGAATACCGGCACAAATCCATCGTGGATTGTGTTTGCGTTGCGCAACACCACCGACCGTCCGATTGATCGCTGGGTGGTGGCCGAGCGGTTCACATTTGTCGGCTCGGGCATCCTGTTTCCCGATCTCGATGCAGCGCGCATCGCCGCCATCACACCGTCGCAAGGATTTGTGCCTGAACGCGTGCTCAGCGACCGCGCCGACATCTTCCAGCTGACCATCGAGCCGGGCCAGACGGTGACGTTCGTGGCCGAGATGGCGTCGGAGCGCTTCCCAGCGGTCACGCTTTGGAAGCCCTTTCTGTACGAGGCCAAGCAGCGCGAGCGCACATTGCTCAACGGCATCCTGCTCGGCATTACCGGATTGCTGGCGGTCTTCCTGACGGCGCTGTTTGCCGCCAACCACAAAGTTGTTTTCCCAACCACCGGACTGGTGGCCTGGAGCGTCCTGGCCTTCCTGTGTGTCGATTTCGGTTTCTGGCACCGCGTCTTCAAGCTCAGCGCAGAAGACAATGCGCTCTATCGCGCCGCTTCTGAGGCCGCGGTGGCGGCCAGTCTGGTGATCTTTCTCTACAGCTTCCTCAAGCTGGCCCGCTGGCACAGCTGGATTCGCATGTTGTGGCTGGTCTGGATCGCCGGACAGCTGGTGCTGGTGGCCGTGGCGCCGCTGGATCCTGTACTCGCCTCGACGTTGGCGCGCGCATCCTTCCTTGGCATCGCGACCTTTGGCTCCCTGTTCATTTTGTATCTGATCCTCGCCAATCAGGACCGCGCCTTCGCGCTGCTTCCAAGCTGGCTGCTGCTGATGGTTTGGATCTTTGCCGCGGCGCTGGCTGCCATCGGCAAATTGAATGGCGAATTCATCGCCGCCGGCCTCATCTCTGGCCTGGTGCTGATCGTCCTGCTGATTGGCTTTACCGTCACCCAGTTCGCGTTCCGCTCTGGAGAGGCTACCCTTAGCCCCTCGGGAGACAGCTCGGCCACGCGCAATTACGCCATCGAAGGCGCTGGTGCGGCGACCTGGGAATGGAGTGCCAAACGCGGCGAAATCGTCACCGGCGGCATGATGGAAGAGGTGCTGGGCCTGCAGCGCGGTCAACTCTCTTGCGGGTTGGACGACTGGCTCGCCCATTTGCGCGGCGGAGACCGCGAGCGTCTGCGGTCCCAGATTGAAGGAGTGGCGCAGAAGGGCGCGGGTCAGCTCCAGTCGGACTTCCAGATGCGCGGTGGCGACGGCTCGTACCGCTGGTTTTCGCTGCGTGCGGCCGCATTGCCGATCAGCGATCAAAAGGGGCTGCGCTGTGTCGGACTGCTGCGGGAAATTACGCGCGAGAAGCGCGCGCACGAGCGTATGGTGCTCGATGCGGTGCGCGACAACCTGACCGGCTTACCGAACCGCGAGCTGTTCCTGGATCGGCTCGGCGTCGGATTTTCGCGTTCGCGCCAGGATGCGTCCGCCGGAAAAGTGGCCCTGCTGCTGATCGAGATTGATGGCCTCGACAAACTCCAGGAAGAGTTCGGGTCGATCCGCACGGACAGCATGCTGCTGACCATTGCCAAGCGCCTGGTGCGCAACGTAGGCCCGCAAGACTCGCTGGCTCGCATTGACAACGTCCTGTTCGCGATCCTGATCGGCGACGGCGGAGACCCGCGCGAGGTGGCGATGTTCGCCGAACGCGCTCGCCGGTCTGTCCGCAGTCCAATGAAATTCTCCGGCCGCGAGGTCATTCTGACCGCCAGCACCGGCATCGCGGGACTGCATGACGATCAGGCCGAACCAGCCGATTTGCTGCGCGATGCCGACATGGCGCTGTTCAAGGCCAAGCGCGGCGGGATCGACCGGGTCGAAGTCTTCCAACCGAGCATGCGGTCCGAGCGGGACGATCGCGGCGGCGATGTCGCGCTACTGCGCAAAGCCATGGAGCGCAAACAGATTTTTGCGCTCTACCAGCCGATCTATTCGATCAGCCCGGAGCGGCTGGCCGGCTTCGAATGCGTGTTGCGCTGGGAGCATCCGGACCTTGGCGCCATGGGCCCCGCCGAATTCATGCGCATTGCCGAAAGGGGGGGCATTGCGTCCCAACTCGCGCTGCAGATTCTTGAGCAGGCTGCCAAGGATGCCGCCGGTTGGCACCGTGCCGTTCCCCGCACGGATAATCCGCTGTTCGTAAACGTCAATTTGGGCGACCGGCTGCCGCTGCAACCCGAGTTCGTGCAGGAAATCCGCGCGCTGCTGGGGCGCCACAATCTGGCCAAGGGCACCTTGCGTCTCGAGGTGTCCGATGCTGCCATCCGGCAGAACCCCGAGCGCGGCGTGGAAGTGCTCGATTGGCTGCGGAGTGCGGGCGCCGGCGCGATCCTGGCCGACTTCGGTGCCGGTCAGGTGCCGCTCGGCGATCTGTCGCGCCTGGCCATCGATGGCATCCGTCTTGATCGCTGGCTGTGTTTTGACGCGCTCGGCGATGGGCCGGGGGCGCCATTGGTGCGCGGAATCGCGGCGCTGGCGCGCGAATTGGGCCGTCCCGTCATGGCCGACAGTGTTGAAAATCCAGAGGACATCGCCGCCCTGCGCGCGGCCGGATGCACGTTGGCGCTGGGGCCGCTTTACGGCGATCCGCTCAGCGAGCGCCAGCTCGATGAGTTGTTGACCGTGGTGCGCAAGGCCGAACAGAAGAACGAGCGCCGCGGCTTGTTCGGTGGCGGTATGCTGGCGGGCGCCAAGGCAAAAGAGGCCAGCACCAGCGCAAGCAAAACCAATGGTGCCACCAAAACCAGCCGTAAGAAGGCCCCTCGCGATGTGGCTCAGCATGCCGGCGCCGGTGTGCCATATGCCGCCGAAAGCAACGGCCACGCCAACGGCGCAGGCGAATTGATCGACTATGATGAAGCGATTGCCGCAGCCATGCTGGCCAGCGCAAATGATGCTGCCCGCCTGTACGAGCAGGTGCCGCCGTCGCGACAACAGTCGGTGCTGGCGCCAATTCAGCTGCCGGTCGAGCCTGTTAGATCCGCGCCGCCGCCGCCCGTGCTGCAGACCGCGTCGATAACCGGCGCGATCAGTGAGGCGGTGAGCGGACATCTGCAGGGACAGGCTGCCCAAAGATTGTCTCAGCCGTCGCGACTTGCAGCAGAACCTGAAACCATGACGTCGCGCAAGGCTGGCTTCATCTCTCCCTCGCCCGCCACGTTTCAGCCAGCCCAACTGGTCATCAATAGCAACCCGACCGTGCTGCCTTTGGCACCGGCCTCGATGCCTGCAAGCGACGTGCCACCGACGCAAAGGTCCGCAGTTCCTCCGCCACCAGCCTACCCGCCCGCGCCGGGGCTTGCCCGGCTGCAGCGCGGCACATTTGGCGTTCGTCCGGTAGGTTCCGTGGGCACTGGCGCGCCGACGGCAGCAGCCATGGCGGCAGCCGCGGCCCTCGCAAGCCCTGCCAAGACCACGTCAGCTCCGCTGGACGCCCAAGGCCAGCCGCCGGTAGGCTTGGCCGACACGCTGCCAGATGGCGACGTTCTGCGCGGCCTGGCCCAACGGCTGGAAGCGGCCTTGAGGCGCGAGGGTCGCTGAGCGCAGCCTGGCCGACGAAAGAAAAATACTTAAGTGTTGAATCCCGGCAGCAGGCGCCTTGACCCATGACGGCGTGACCTGATACGCCGTGGATGTCACCTTTCTGCAACAATCGACAAGTCTTATCGTACCTAGCGCCACAAGTGGCGTCGAAAAAGACACGGGGCCGATCGCGAGCGCGCGGTGCTCTCCTGCTAAATTGTGGCCTCGCGGCCAATGTTGTTGTTTCAAAAACACGGATTTCCATTTTGTCCGCTTGGCTGACAACATTTTGGGAAAACCCGCGCGTTGTTCGCTCACGCGACTTCGTCAAGGCGTCGGCACGGCTGCTGTTGCCACCCTCATCGGCCTCGGCGGAGCTGAATGGCGGGCTGCAGCAGCCCTCTAGCCCGGCCTTCTACCTTGGCCTTGTGATCGTCATCCTGGCCTTGGCTTCAGGCTTTGGTACCTATCTGATCCTGACCGGCCTCACCCCGATCATACCGACCAATCAGGTGGTCCGTAGCATTCTGCTGATCGATCTGTTCCTAGTCACCGCAATGCTGGTGGTGATCGCCCTGCAGGTGCTCGAACTTTGGCGGGCCCGGCTGAGGCATGCGGCGGGCGCCAGGCTGCACGTTAACATTGTTGGGCTGTTCTCGGTCATTGCCGTGCTGCCCGCCATCATCCTGGCACTGTTCGCCAGTGCCTCGCTCAACCGCGCGCTCGATCATCTGTTCTCCAGGGGCACCGAGAACATTATCGTCAACTCGCTGGTGGTGGCGCAGGCCTATTTGCAGGAGCATGGCCAGGTCATTCGCTCCGACGTTCTGGCCATGACCAACGATATGGAGGAGCGGGCCAGCCTCTACCGTACCGACCCCGAACAGTTCCAGCTGCAGCTCTTCCAGCAGGCCCAACTGCGCAATCTACCCGGCGCCTACCTGATCAACGGCCGCGGTGACGTCCTGTCCGCCCCACCGCTGGCACCCAAGTACACCAGCCCACCGCGCCCGTTGATGGCGATGGCGCGCGCTGGTGACGTCGTCATCGTACCGCCGCATGACGGCCTCGACCAGGTGGGTGCGATCCAGAAAATTGGCAGCCTGCCCGACACCTACCTCTACGTCGTGCGCGAGGTGAACGGAGCGG
>JAYUAJ010000432.1:0-7969 GCA_043741375.1 Hyphomicrobiaceae bacterium
CCACCGAATACCGCGCCGGCACCTATATTTACAACGACCGCTCGCTGATGGCCGGGGCGTCCCGCGCCGAGGCTGATTGCGCGCTGACGGTGCTGGCCACCGTGGTCAGCCGTCCCACGCCAGAGCGGGCCATCCTCGACGCCGGCTCGAAGGCGCTCACCAGCGACCTGCTGGGCCTCACCGGCTACGGCGTGCTAAAGGACCATCCGGAGGCTGTCGTCTACGCGCACAGCGAGGAGCACGGATTTCTCGATGTTTCGACAATGGCCGTCCCGCCGAAGGTCGGTGACCGCGTGCGCATCATCCCCAACCACGTCTGCCCAGTCAGCAATCTGTTCGATAGAGTCGTGATCATCGATGGCGACAGCGTGTTGGGATCTGTGAAAGTAGATGCGCGCGGGACGGTCTGGTGAGGCGCACCCGCTGCCTCTCGCCTCACACCGCCGAGAAGCCGTTATCGACAAACAGATGCGTGCCGTTGACGAAACTCGCTTCATCGCTGGCCAGAAATAACGCTGCGCGCGCGACCTCTTCCGGTTCGCAGATGCGGCCCTGTGAGATCGCGAGGGCGGCGTCCGACGTATCCACCCCAAGCGCCGCCAGTTCCTTGACTTCGCGCAACCCGTGCGGCGTACGCACGAAACCGGGGCACACGGCGTTGCAGCGGATGCCCTTGTCGCGGAAGTCTACCGCGATGGCGCGCGCGAACATATGACAGGCGCCCTTGCTGGCCGAATACAGCACCTCCATCGGCGATGCGACCACAGCCGAGATCGACGACGTGCAGACGATCGAGCCGCCGCCTGCCGCGATCATCTGCGGCAGCACGGCTTGGGTCATCAGGAACATGCTGCGCACATTGACGTCCATCAGCCAGTCAAAGTCCGCCTCGGTGGTTTCCAGGAACGGCTTGATGACGATGGAACCGGCGTGATTGAAGAGCACGGTGATCGCGCCAATCGCTGCATTCACCTCAGTGACGGCGCGCGTGATGTCCGCAGACTTCGACACATCTGCGTGGGCAAACACCGCCGTACCGCCGGCCTTCTGAATGTCCGCCACCGCCGCCTTGCCCGCCTCCACATTGCGGTCGACGATGCCGACCTTTGCGCCCTCGGCAGCAAAGAGGCGCGAGGCCGCCCCGCCCATACCCGTCGCCCCGCCCGAGATCAGCGCCACTTTTCCCTTGAGTCTGTCAGTCATGAGTATTCCTTTAAATTGGATGGTCTTTTGGCCGAAGTTTGGCCGAACGCGCATGGTTAGCTAAGGTGACTAACCATGCGCGTCAAGGGTCTCCAATGACCATCGTCACAGTTCACGCGGCGAAAACCAATTTTTCCGAACTGCTGCGCCGCGTTGAGGCTGGGGAAGAAATCATTATCGCGCGCGGGGACAAGCCTGTTGCGATTCTCAAGAACTATAGCCTTGAAGAATCGGCTCGGCGGCGCAAGGCCGGCCGCGGCAGTTGGGCTGGCAAAATGGATCCGATCCCAGACGGTGTCTTCTTCGATCCGCGCGGGGAAACTCAGGTTTCCATCAGCTTTCCTCAACGATTTGACAAGCG
This sequence comes from Hyphomicrobiaceae bacterium, assembly GCA_043741375.1. Lineage (GTDB taxonomy): Bacteria > Pseudomonadota > Alphaproteobacteria > Rhizobiales > Hyphomicrobiaceae > JANYHF01. The sequence continues at coordinate 1,565 of JAYUAJ010000432.1, forward strand.
CATCGGTGAGTTGGGCTGGCGCTCGCTGCCGCTAGAATTCAGTCATGCTGTCGCCGGAGCGCAGTTGCCTGGCAAACACAAGGACCCTTTCGATCGTATGTTGGCTGGGCAAGCAGCGGTCGAAAGGCTGACATTGGTTACCCGTGATGCAAAATTAAAGCGTGTGGGTGTCGAAACAGTTTGGTGAACGCACACGACTTCCGCCGTTTCGGATTAGCCAACCTTCGCCGACTTCGCCGCCCGCGTCTCCAGCACCTCGGCCACATTGCGCATCGAGAGCCCGCGCGCCTGCAACAGCACCATGAGGTGATAGATCAGGTCCGCGCCTTCGCCGGCCAATTCGGCGTCGGTCCCCGAGAGCGCCGCGATGGCCACCTCGACGCCCTCCTCGCCGACTTTCTGGGCCACGCGCGGCAGTCCTTCGGCGAGTAATCTTGCTGTGTACGACTTATCCGCAACACCGGCCGCCTTGCGCGCCACAATGGTCGCCTCGAGCGCCGACAGCGCGCCTTCCGGCGTACCGACGAAACACGACGTGGTCCCCGTATGGCAGGTCGGGCCGGCGGGCTCGGCTTCGATCAGCAGGGCGTCACCGTCGCAGTCCGGCTTGATCGACACCACCTTCAGGACGTTGCCGGAGCTTTCGCCTTTGGTCCACAGCCGCGCCTTGGAGCGGCTGAAAAATGTCACGATACCCTCGGCCTCGGTTTTCGCGAGGGCCTCCTCGTTCATGTAACCAAGCATCAGCATTTGGCGGGACCTAAAGTCCTGCACGATGACCGGCACGAGGTCGTTCATCTTCTCCCAATCAATCGTCAAGGCGCACCTCGATCCCTTCGCTGGCGAGGCACCGTTTCAGGTCGCTCACCGAAATTTCGCCGAAATGGAACATGCTTGCGGCCAACGCCGCATCGGCCTTTCCGCGTGTAAGAACGTCGACAAAATGCTCGACCGTCCCCGCCCCGCCCGACGCGATCACGGGCACGCTAACGGCTTCGGAAACTTTGCGCACGAGGTCCACCGCAAAACCCTGCTTGACCCCATCATGAGTTATAGACGTGAGCAGGATTTCGCCCGCGCCGCGTTCCGCGCATTCTTTGGCCCAGGCCACCGCCTCGCGACCCGTGGCCGTGGTGCCGCTAATGGTGCGGACGTGCCAACCCTGTGGCGTCTCCTCGGCGTCGATGGCGGCCACCACGGCCTGCGCGCCAAATTCGTCCGACAACTCCGTAATGAGTTCTGGCCGGCGCAGCGACGCCGAGTTCACGGACACTTTGTCCGCCCCCGCCGTGATCAACGCGCGCGCTGTCTCAATCGAACCGATGCCGCCGCCGACGGTGAACGGAATGCTCAGGGCGCGCGCGACCTGTCCAACCACGTCGGCGAAGGCGGCGCGGGCTTCTTGCGTCGCCACCACGTCGAGCAGCACCAGTTCGTCGGCGCCCTCCTCGACATAGCGAGCAGCGAGCGCGACCGGATCGCCAGTATCGCGCAGACCCTCGAACTTGATGCCCTTCACGACGCGGCCGTGGCGCACGTCGAGGCAGGGAATGATGCGTTTAGCGAGCATAGCGGGCAAGCTCCGTGAGCGGAATGTGGCCTTCGAGCAGCGCCTTGCCGACCACGGCGCGTTCGACGCCAATTTTGTCCAGTTCGGCGATGTCCCCGATTTTGCTGACGCCGCCGCTGGCGATCACGCCGAGGCTCGGAAAGCGCGTCTTCAGGCCTGCATATAGCCCGGTCGCCGGCCCCGTCAGCATGCCGTCGCGGGCGATATCGGTGGTGAGCACCCATTGCAGGCCGTCGCCGATGAAGCGCTCGATGAGATCTTCTAGCGTCAGCTCTGTCTGGTCCTTCCATCCCGCAGCGGCCACCTTGCCGTCGCGCGCGTCGGCCCCGAGGATGACCCGCTCGGCGCCGAAGAACTTCATTGAGTCCCGCAGCAGCTGCGGATCGCGGATCGCGGCGCTGCCGATGTTCACTTGCGCCATGCCGCCCGCGAGCACGTTTTCGACCGCATCGATAGTGCGCACACCGCCGCCGAAATCGGCGATCAGTCCGCTCTCACGCACCATGCGGGTGGCGAGATCGAGTTGCATCACTTTTCCGGCCCGCGCGCCGTCGAGGTCGACGATATGCAGCCGTTTTGCGCCGGCCGCCGCGAAAGCCTTGGCCAGTTCGACGGGATCAGCGGCATAATCCGTCTGCGCCGCAAAATCGCCCTGGGCGAGCCGCACGCACTTGCCGCCGATGAGATCGATGGCCGGGACGATCTCGGTCATGACGCAATGAACCTCGCCAAGAACGCCGCGCCCGCAAGACCGCTTTTTTCCGGATGGAACTGCGCGGCGAGAAAATTGTCTTTGCGCATGATGGCCGAGAACGGCGCGCCATAGTCGCACTCGGCGACTGTATGGGGCCCAACATCGGCGCGATAGGCATGCAGGAAATAGAAGCGCGGCGTTCCCTCCCCCAGACCCGTGCCGGCCAAGGGCGTCTGATTCCAGCCCATGTGCGGCACCTTCGGACCAGGGGCAAATCGGTGCACTTTTTCGGAGAAAACGCCGATGCTCTTGGTGTCGCCTTCCTCGCTCCAGTCGCACAACAGCTGCAACCCGAGGCAGATGCCGAGGAACGGTTGTGTCAGGCTACTGATAACCTTATCGAGGCCGCGCTCGCGCAAGTAAGCCATCGCGGGCTGCGCATGGCCGACGCCGGGGAAAATCACGTGCGACGCCGCACGGATCTCCGCTGCATCGTCCGTGATCAGGGGGGTGACGTTCATCCGCAACAGCGCGTTCGTCACCGAAGCGGTGTTGCCGGCGTTGTACTTGATGATGGCGATGGTCATGGAAGACTCTTTGATTGCGCCTGACGACTCCCCTCCGGGGAGCCGGCCGCCAGGCGCGAAAATTACCCGATCATCTTCTCGATCGGCAGCACCAGGATGCTTTCGGCGCCGGCCGCTTTCAGCCCGCCGATCACCTCCCAGAAATCGTGGTCGGACACCACCGAATGCACGGAACTCCAGCCGGCAGTGGCGAGGGGCAGCACCGACGGGCTCTTGGCGCCGGGGATCAGTGAGATGATCTTTTCCAGCGACTTATTGGGCGCGTTCAGCATGATGTATTTGTTGTGCCGGGCTTTTCGGACGGCGCGGGCGCGGAAAATCAGCTGGTCGAGGATCGCCTTGAGGCTCGTCGGCAGGTTTTTACGCGTGATGAGGACAGCCTCGGATTCGAGCACTGTTTCGACTTCAACCAGGCCATTGCTTGCGAGGGTAGAGCCCGTACTGACAAGATCGCAGATCGCCTCGGCAAGGCCAATCGACGGCGCGATTTCCACCGAGCCAGACAACTCGTGGATGTGCGCGCCGACGCCCTTTTCCTTCAAAAAGTCCTGCAGAATGTTCTTGTGCGAGGTGGCGATGCGTTTTCCGGCGAGCGAGCCGATCTCGCTGTAGGCGACACCCTTGGGCACGGCCAGGCAGAGCCGGCATTTTCCAAAACCAAGGGGCTCGGCGATGGTCACCTCCGCGCGGGATTCCTTTAAGGCGTTCAGACCCACGATCCCGGCGTCGGCCACGCCGTCGGCCACATAGGTCGGAATGTCGTCATCGCGCAGAAAATAGAACTCTATGGGGAAGTCGTAGGCCTTGGCCTTCAGCGCCGCCTTGCCGGAGCCGAACTCGATATCGCATTCCTTGAGCAGCGCTTGCGTGCCCTCGAACAGGCGGCCGGACTTCTGGATGGCGAGGCGCAAAAGTTCGGCCATGGGGGCCTCCCTGAGTCGAATTGGCAAATGGCTCGTGGTCCTTTGCAGGAGCGGGCAGGTTTCGGCAATGGATTTTGAGCAGAGGGTGTGATCGCGCTTAGGCGCGATGGCGCCGGGCGTGAAGGTGAGCGTGCGCGGATGTGGCGGCGATCTGCATGTGTTGTGAGTAATCCGATGGCCGCTCGCGGTCAAGTGACGTGACGGCGCTGGTTGAATAAGGTGTAACCTCGGTGAGGCCAAACGTTAACGGGTTGGGTGCGCCATGATTGCCATGCGGATCGTAATTGCGGCTTCGGCCCTGATGGGCGCGCTTTGCCCGGCGGCGGCTAACGAAACGCTGACTGGCAAGGCGGCGTTGGACGATTGGCATACCGACAAGCCAGGCCTCAGCCGTCACATCACGCCTGCCGATCTGCCCGCGCCGTACGCCAGCCGGTCGGCCAGCAATGGCTCAGCCGTCGCCTCGGCGCCCGATGGCGCACTGCCCAAGGTTCCGTCAGGCTTCACAGTTACGCGCTTTGCCGCCGGCCTCGACAATCCACGCGGGCTTCGCGTGGCGCCCAACGGCGACATATTCCTGGCCGAGACTGGCCCCGGCGACGTGAAAGTTTTGCGCGCGCCAGACGGAGCGGCTGAGGTTTCCCGTCAGGACGTTTTCGCGTCGGGTCTGGAGGGGCCGTTCGGAATGGCCTTTTATCCACCGGGGCCGGACCCGCAGTGGCTTTACGTTGCTCAGCATAACTCGGTTCTGCGCTTTGCCTATCGGTCCGGCGATATGAAAGCCTCGGGCCCGCCCGAAGTCGTGGTCGCGCAGTTGGCCCCTACCGTTGGCGGCCACACCACGCGCGATCTGCGCTTCAGTCTCGATGGCAAGACCATGTATGTCTCGGTGGGGTCGGGGTCCAATGTCGCTGAGACGATGGCGCCCATGCTCTTGGCGCAGTGGGAGGCGACCCATGGTCTTGGCGCGGCCTGGGGCAACGAAGCCAACCGGGCCGCCGTGCTGAGCTTTGATCCCGACGGCAAGAACGGGAAGGTGTACGCGGCCGGCATCCGCAATTGCGCTGGGCTCGGCGTGCACCCTCAATCGGGCGACGTCTGGTGCGTGACCAACGAGCGCGATGGCCTGGGCGATGATCTGCCGCCGGATTATGCGACCCGGGTGAGCCAGGGCGCGTTCTACGGCTGGCCCTGGTACTTCATCGGCGATAACGAGGACCCGCGGCTGAAGGGCGCCCGGCCGGACCTGAAGGGCAAAGTGACGGTCCCTGACGTGCTGTTTCAAGCCCATTCGGCGCCATTGCAAATAGTGTTCTACCAGGCGCCCGCGGGGGCAGCATCGGCCTTTCCGCCCGACTACACCGGCGACGCCTTCGTCGCCCTACATGGCTCCTGGAACCGGGCCAAGCGCACCGGCTACAAGGTTGTGCGCCTACATCTCAAAGACGGCGTTCCGAACGGGGAATACGAGGATTTTCTCACCGGCTTCGTACTCGACGACGACAACGTCTGGGGTCGTCCCGTCGGCGTCGCCGTCGCTCATGATGGCGCGCTCCTGGTCAGCGAGGATGGCAACGGCGCGATCTGGCGGGTGAGTTTTCAAAAGCGCTGAGTTGGGGCCTACTTGCGACCTCGCTCTGTTGGCAAACGCCGAACGGCGATGCCAAACCGACGACTTGAGGCGCTGAGGTATTCGGCAAATTTCCCTCACGCCATCGCCATCTTCAAATTCTCAGCAATCTTATCCAAGAACCCCGTATTGGTTCGTGGACAATGGGTTTTCGACGGAGTGAGGGGGCGGCGCGGTCAGACCCGTGGCAGCGGCGGGGTCAGGGAGAGGCGGGGTCAGACCCGTGGCGAGTTGGTCGGTCTGGGCGAGAGCCCGTCCTGGGTCTGACCCCGGTCCTGGGTCTGACCCCGGTCTCCAGTCTTGACCCCAGTCTCAGTGTTCCTGATAGCGCCGCCAGGTCGCTTCATCCACACCTGCAACCAGAAACTCCCTGTAGCTCCGGCGTAGATCCGCCGTCCCAAACATTTGCAGGATTTCACTCGTCTCCAACCAAACTGGCGAATTCGCCAATCCTAGATAAGCCGCTGCACTTGACCACGGCCAATGGTCAACAGACGAGATCAACCCCGCCGTCACCGGATTGAGATGAATATAACGGCTGACCGTCAGCAACTGTCCGCTGCATGAAATGGGCACGGACGCAAAACGCCCGCGAAACACCGGCCCATCGGCTCCACGTCGGCGATTGACCCGGGTGGTGTACCTGGACGCGAACCTCTGCATGGCGGGTGAGAGTTGACCCGCGCTGCTGCACAACAGCAAATGATAGTGGTTCCCCATCAGGCAATAGCCATGCAATTCCACATCAAATCGCTGCATGGCGTCTGCAAGGGTGGCAAGGAACACCTCCCGGTCCTGATCGTCAGCAAACAGCACAACGTCTTTGTGCGCACGGTTCATCACGTGATGCCAGGCGCCAGCAAAATCATTGCGCTGCGGACGAGGCATGTGCTGAGGCTCCGTCAAATGGGGGGCAATGGGGTCGTCAATGGGGTCAGACCCATGGCGCGCACTCGCCCAGATTGACCAACTTACAACGGGTCTGACCCCGCCGCCGACCC
>JAYUAJ010000433.1:0-3403 GCA_043741375.1 Hyphomicrobiaceae bacterium
ATGCAATCGACCGATATTGGGGCGCTGTCGAATCTCGCTCCCGTCGCCAAGACGTTGATGGAGAAAGCCGGCCTCAAGGTCGATCTGCAATCGATGGACTGGCAGACGGTGGTTACACGACGCACCAAGAAAGACCCGCCTTCGACCGGTGGATGGAGCGCGTTCCTCACGTCTTGGGGCTCGATCGACGTGCTTGATCCCCCGAGCACCAACTTTCTCAACGCGACTTGCGATAAGGCGCTTTTTGGCTGGCCATGCGACGCTGAGCTCGAACGGCTCCGGGATGCCTTCGCGCGCGAGACGGACCCGGCAAAGCAGAAAGACATCGCAGTAGCGACGCAAGTCCGCATGTCGGAATATCCAACGCACATCCACTTAGGCCAATACATGCAACCCTCGGCCTATCGGAAAAACATCACCGGCGTGTTTCCCGCGTCGAACGTCGCGCTTTGGAACATCGAGAAGAAATGACCTGGTCCATCGTCGCCCATGACCCCGCTACCGGCGCTTTCGCCGTGGCCGTCGCGACGCGGGCTTTGGCCGTCGGTGCTAGCTGCCCTTACGTGCGTGCGGGCGTCGGCGCGGTCTCAACCCAGTCGATGACGAATCGCTATCTCGGCCCGGCCGTGCTCGACAGCTTGGCTCGCGGACTTGCTCCTGCTGCTGCAATCGAGGCGGCACTCATACCCGATGAGGGGCGTCATCTGCGCCAGCTGCACGTCGTCGATGCCCAGGGCCGCACGGCCAGTTGGACTGGCAAACATTGCGTTGAATGGTGCGGCGATCGGAGCGGACCCTTTGTCTCCATCGCCGGCAACATGATGGCCGGACCAAAGGTTATCGAAGCGACGTTTGACGAATTTACCGCCAATGCCTCACTCGATTTACCCGAACGCTTGTTGATGGCACTAGATGCAGGCGAATTGGCGGGCGGCGATCGGCGCGGACGGCAATCGGCGGCCATGATGATCACGACTACCGAGGACTTCCCCGATCTCGATCTCAGGGTCGACGATCATGTAAACCCGCTTTCCGAGTTGCGGCGGCTCGTTGATCTGTGGCGCGTCAACTGGTTGTCTCGGAAAAGCTGGGCACCCACCAAGGCCAATCCCTCGGGCAATGCCGATCTGGATGCTATTGAGGCTGGTTGGCAAGCGCAGGGCCTCGATATCCGCTTTCGGCCGTGAAGTGGTGGCCGTGCGCGTCGATGATGTGGCGCCGGCTATGGCATGATTCCTGACACAAGGATGGCAAATGGCTCGGAGCAAAACAATTCTGGCAGCGGCAGCGCTGGCAGCGGCTTTGATCCTCGTCCCCGCCGCTCATGCCGAGAGCATCAACGCTGGTGGCCGCGCTGCGAGCACCACGCGCCCATTCATTGCGAAGGCGATCGCTGCGTTCAATACGCCGTGGGCACTCGCATTCCTGCCCGATGGGCGGATGCTCGTCACCGAAAAGCCAGGCCACCTCTTCCTTGTCACACAAGACGGGGCTAAGACCCGGGTCGGCAATGTGCCCGCTGTCGCCGCATCCGGCCAAAACGGCCTGCTCCACATCGCCATTGCACCTGACTTTGCGAACAGCGCCCGGCTTTATTTCAGCTACGTCGAGCCCGGTGACGGCGGCAGCGCACTGGTGCTGGCGCGCGCAACACTGGCCTTGTCGGGCAACGGCGCACAACTGGTTGATCGCGCGGTTATCTGGCGCCAGACCCCGACAGGTGGAGGCGGCCAGCCCGGTGGCATCATAGCCTTCGACCCGCAGGGATCGCATCTCTTTCTGACAGTCGGCGACCGCATGGTACCAGCCAGTGCTCAAGACCCTGGTCAGGCTCGCGGCAAGCTTCTTCGTCTCAATCTCGATGGCTCAACGCCCCCGGACAATCCTCTTGCTGCCGAGCTTGGGGTTCGAGCCCAGACGTGGACTACGGGCCATCGCAATCCGTATGGTCTCGCCTTTGCCCCCGATGGCCGTCTTTGGCTTCACGAAATGGGGCCGCGCGGCGGTGACGAACTGAACCTCATCGAGCGCGGCCAAAACTATGGCTGGCCCCTTGTTTCCAATGGCGACGAATATAGCGGCGCTCCGATTCCAAGGCACGCAACCAGGCCCGAGTTTCGGGCTCCCGCTGTATATTGGACGCCGGTCATCGCGCCGGCGGGTCTCGCTTTCTATAAGGGCGCGATGTTTCCGCAGTGGCAGGGCTCCGCTCTGATCGGTGGCTTGAGGGCCCAAGCGTTGGTACGCGTTAAATTCGGACCTGACGGCCAGCCCGACGAGGCCGAGCGATGGGATATGGGTGAGCGCATCCGCGATGTCGCCGTCGCGGCTGACGGAGCGATCTGGCTCGTTGAGGACCGCAACCCCGGCCGCCTGATCAGACTTACGCCGGTCAATTGACAAGCGACAACATCTATCGTGCGTTGGCGGACACTGCGACCTGCGAAAGGGATTGCCAAGGGGCCGCCAACTCGACTGGCCATCCCCCGGACGCCAAGCACTACTAATTGTCGCGACGCGCGCGCGTCCGGATCAGGCAGACAGAAACTTAGCCGACGACGCGCTCGATGGACAGCCCTCGGCAATCCATCTCATAGTCGAGGCCGACCACCGGTGGGCGGCACAAGTGCCAAGTGAGCCCGTGTTCGGCTGCACCCCGGCGCACGATCTCGTCGGCGAGAAATGAATGGATGTCGTAAACGGTATACACTTGCGCCGCGTTGATGTCCTTCCAGGTGAACCCGAGCAGCCCCATGCGCCGTTCCATCTCGCCTAGGACGGACCGCGCCTTCTCGCGCATGCCGTCAGGACTGGCGTCGCCGGGCCGGACCACAAAGTGCCCGTAGCTCCCCCTTCCTTCCGGCGCTTCGCCGCTGCCGGCCACCACGAACGATGGCGCCATTGCCGGTGCCGCGATGGTGTAACAGAATGCATGGAATGAGGGCTCGACCGGCTTGTGGATCTCCGGGCATACGTTCGACCGAGCAACGGGATTGGTCTTGCTCGCTTGGTCGTAGATGCCCCACTTGGCTAAAGTGCCGACGTAGAGTTCATTGAAGGCGATGAACCCCGCTTCGCTGAACGGCTCGGGCGAGCGCAACTCACAGGCACAGAATGATGTCAGTGGTCGCCCTGCGTTGGTGATCAGTCTTTCGATCCGGCGAAACCCTTCCGCCAGCGGAACTGGTCGCTGGAATCGAACACGTTCGATGCTGAACCCTGGCTCTGCGGCGACGCCACCGGAATACTGGAAAACGGCTGGGATGTATCGATACCCACCGGCTGCAAAGACCTTCGTGGTCATGATCGGCATTTCTCCAATCGGCGGGATCCCATTAAAGTTGCGTTTGCGGCGTGCTTCCGTCGACAGCCGCGACACGACAGCGCCAGCCGCGGATGTTCG
>JAYUAJ010000434.1:0-17679 GCA_043741375.1 Hyphomicrobiaceae bacterium
CAGGATGTGCTCGCGGTGCCGCAGCACGCTGGCATTTGGTTCTGGCTGCGCAATGGTCGGCATGGGTCCTGCTGCGATCGAGCGAAACACACCCCGACCCTAACACAGGAAGCAACGCCGACGACAACCGTTCGATCAAGGGGTGGCGGCGGGCCCTGGCTCTTTGCCATCATCCGTAAAGGCAGTCATTTTGCGAAGCATGCGTTCGAGGTCGTTGCGCTCGGGATCGGTCAGCTTGCCGACCAGCTGACTGGTGACCGCCGCAGTGCCGTTGCGCAAGTTATGTTCGGTGTCGGCCAGTTTTTGCAGGGCTGCCTGAAACTTGACGGGCTCGAACGGGGACGCCCGCATGACGTCGGAGATTTCGCGACGAGCATCCTTGACCGCTGGAGTGAGCGCGGACTGAGAGTTCCGTTGTTCATCCATCGCTGCCCTTAGAGCCTGGCGGCGATCGGACGGAAGATTGCTGACGAATTTGGCTATCGGGCCGGACGGGCCGACCATCGAACGGTCGCCATGGCCTGGCGGATTATGCCGCATGCCCCAAGCGCCGCCGAGCGCGAATCCGGCCACCAGGAGGTTGAGGGACAAGGACGCAACCAGCGCTGGTATTAGCCACCTTCTGAGCCCTGTCGGTTGTACCGCAGCCGCAGGCGTCACGTCCGTCATAGAATGTCACCGTATTGCGATTCATCGTCCGCAGTGGCGTTCGACCCTTGGTCGGCGGACATCCAAGCCACTTGTTGGAGGGCTTGCGGCGCCCACCCATTGAGCCCGCCATAAACACCGATCAACAATGATGCCGCCATGGCGGCAATGGCCGGCCAACGCAATCGACCGATTGGCCGTTTCGCTACCGGCTGCAGGGCGGTAACACTCGGCGCAGGTCCAATCGACCGGGACGAGAATGTTGCTCCGGCCACAATCTGATCGGTCAGGGGGCGCAAGCTACGGTGCCCTGGGCCAGGTGCGGCGACCAGAACCCGGTCCAGCGCAGCGGCTTCGGCCAGCATCACCCGGGCCTCCGGGCTCACGGATGCCAGCGCACTCACGTCTCGAGCATCCGCCACCGGCCAACGGGCAACGCTGGCGCCATGCGCATCCAGAAGATGCTGAAATCGTTCCAAAGTCATCGGGTCGTTTGCCATCGCCTTAGCCTAAACCTGTCCGACATCATCGCTTGCAGGCAGCAGGGCCCGCCATTCATCCGCCAGCGCCACCCGCAAGGCGCGCCGTCCGCGCGCCAGCAATGATTCCACCGCTTCGGCCGATATCTCAAGGATTTCTGCGGCCTCGGCCATGCTCATTTCCTCGTAGTGGCATAAAACCAACGCAGCACGCTGTCGGTCTGGCAACGCTTGCAATGCGGCTTCGACCCGCAAGCTCAAATCCCGCTCAACGAGGCCACGCTGTTGCTGTGGGGCCACCGACAGCAATTCCAGCGCATCGGCGTCTTCCTTGCGTCGGCCACGCAGGCGGTCAAGTGCCAGGTTGCTGGTAACCCGGTAGAGCCAACCGCCCAATCCCGCGTCGGTAACTTCGACCTTCGCGGCGTTCCGCCACAACCGTAGCGCCGCCTCCTGTGCGACGTCCTCAGCTTCGGCGTCGCTCCCCAGCAGACGTCGGCCAACGCTCATCATGCGCGGCAGATAACGCTCCACCAGCGCACGGAACGCCACCGGATCACCGGTCCGCACCTGCACCAAAAGCTCGCGGTCGTTCGACCCGGACGGAGCAGCGCTCTTGACGATGGTCAATCGCACCCTGTCCCGATCCTTTTGCCGTTCCAGCCCGCTTTGGTGCGGGAGCCGTTCCGATGCCAATAGCGCCACGCGTCCCAAGCTCCGCCCTCGCAGGTTCTGACCGGAAGAACGAATGATGCGGCGCGTTTCCGTCGCGTCATGTGATCAGCATATCGAAAAGCCTGCGGACTTCGGATTGCCGCTCCTGCAACGTGAGTTCGAGCCGGGCGAAATCAGGCGCGTCACCGGCACGGCACAAAAGCTGAACGAGCCCTGCGGAAGCTTTGGCGGGGTCGAATGCTTCATCAAGGCAAAGCCGGAGAATTTGCGACAGCGACTGATAGAGCCGCGCGGCCGGTGTCAGGATCGCCGCGTGCTCGGAACTTACCAATCCGTGCTCGGCCAACCGGCCAAGGGCGACAAGCGTATTCTGGTGCAGGATCTCGGGATTTGATGCGGCATGTTTCAATTGGAGATACTGCACCAGGAATTCCACATCTACCATGCCGCCAGGAGCCAGTTTCAGATCCCATGGACCGGCGGCGACCTTTTCGCTGGCGATGCGCCGGCGCATATCTTTGACATCACCTGCTAGCTTTTTCGTATCGCGTGGGGCCGCCAGCACGGCCGGGATAAGGGCGTTCAGCTTGCTGCGCAACGCGGGTGGCCCGGTCAGAACGCGCGCGCGCGTCAGCGCCATATGCTCCCAGGTCCAAGCCGAATTGTGCTGGTAATCCGTAAAGCCCTGGAAGTGGCTGGCCACTGCGCCCTTGGAACCGGAGGGCCGCAGCCGCATGTCGACTTCGTAGAGTCGGCCTTCCGCCGTCGGAGCCGACAATGCTGCGATCAGCCGCTGTGTCATGCGGCCGTAGAACTGAGAGGACGGCAGGGGCTTGGCGCCATCAGACGTCGTGCCGCCGTCGGGATAATCGTAGACCACGATCAAATCGAGATCGGAGTTCGCAGCCATCTCCTGGCCGCCCAACTTGCCCATGGCGATCACGGCAGCGGCCCCTCCTGGCACGCGGCCATGCAGGCGCGTCAGCTCGGCTTCCACCTCGTCCTGCAGCGCGCCGATCATGGTTTCGGCGAGGCGCGCATAGGCGCCGCCCGCGCGATCGGCGGATATAGTGCCGGTCAGCACGCGCACGCCAATGAGAAACGCCTGCTCGTTGCCGATGATCCGCGCGCGGTCCAGCCGGTCGGAATAGTCGGTGCCCAATGCCAGCTCGCCGCGGACGCGCTGATCGAGGTCACTCGGTGCCGGTTCACTGCCGAAGAATCCAGGATCCAGCACCGCGTCAAGAACGCGCGGCCGGCGGCTGAGGATATGGGCAAGCCGGGGCGCGCTGCCGAGGATATCGGCGAGCAAGCGCAACAGACTTGGGTTGGTGTGGAGGAGGGAGAACAGCTGAACGCCGGTTGGCAACTCGGCAAGGAAACGGTCGAAGGCCAGCAATGTGGCGTTGGGATCGGCCGTCGTGCCGAACACTTCGAGAACCACCGGCTGCAACTCGGTGAGACGCTCGCGAGCGCGGGCACTGCGCATGGCGTGGTAGCGGCCGAAATGCCAGTCCTTGACCACCGATAGCGCCGCCGCGGGATCGCAATAGCCCATGGCGCGTAAGGTCTCGATTGTCGCCGGATCAGGTTCGTCACCGACAAAGACCAGGTTGCCTCTGCCGAGGGTCAGCTCCGGCTTGCTCTCGAACAACTGCGCATACTGGCGTTGCACCGCCATCAGTTCTTGCCGCAACCTATCGCTGAAACTGGCAACATCGGTAAAGCCGCTGAGATTCGCAACCGCTAGCAGCGCATGGTCGTCACGCGGCAGCACTTGGGTCTGCTCATCCTCGATCATTTGCAGGCGGTGCTCGACCATGCGCAGGAAGACGTAGCAGCGCGTCAGTTCGCTCGCGGCTGCGGCAGAGATCCAATTGCGTGCCGTCAGCCGCTTAAGCGTCTCGACGGTGGCGGCGCTGCGCAGTTCCCGCTGGCGGCCGCCTGCGATGAGCTGTTGGGTCTGGGCAAAAAACTCGATCTCTCGAATGCCGCCGCGGCCGACCTTGATGTTGTGGCCGGCCACCCCAATCTCGCCAAAGCCTTTGAAGGCGTGAATCTGGCGTTTCATGGCGTGAATGTCAGCAATCGCCGCATAGTCGAGATACTTACGCCATATGTACGGGGACAGCTCTGACAGAAACGCGTTGCCGGCCTCAAGGTCGCCCGCCACTGCCCGCGACTTGATGAAGGCGGCGCGCTCCCAATTCTGACCGTAACTTTCGTAGTAGTGCAGCGCCGCAATGGTCGAGAGCGCAATCGCGGTAGCGCCCGGATCGGGGCGCAGGCGCAGATCGACGCGAAACACATAACCGTCGGCCGACCGCTCCTGCATCAAACGCACGAGATCGCGCGTCATGCGCACAAAGAACGGTTGCGGCTCTAGAGCGGAGCGGAGCCTCAAGCGGTCGGGATCGTAAAACACGATCAGATCGACATCGCTGGAATAGTTGAGTTCGCGGGCGCCGTACTTGCCCATCCCCAGAACGATGTAACCACTGCCGAGGCTTGGCCGGTCCGCCTCGGCCAGGGAGATATCTCCCGCCGCAGCCGCCCGGAACAAGAGCATATCGACGGCAAGTCCGATCGTCAGATCCGCCGCAAGGCTCAGTGCCTCGGTCACTTCGGCGACCGCCCAGGTGCCTGCCAGATCGGCCAGCGCAATCAGCAGCGCAATCTCCGACTTATAGTTTCGAAGCAGGGCCATGGCTTCGGGCAGGGTCGCGGCCACCGGCATGGAAGCGCCGAGCCTTTCGCCGGCCAAGCGTAGCGAATCTTCAGGCGATGCGACGAGCAGCCTTTCCAGGCGTTGCGGATTGCTCAGCATCAATCGGGCGAGGAACGGCGACGCGGCGACCGTCGCAGAGATCAATTGAGCGACGCTGGTCTCGGTGAGTAGATCACATAACGCACCGCAACCGGCATTGGCGGCAGCCCCTGCAAGATCGGCCATCACGCGGCTGGCGCGCGGGTCGTCACAAATCGTCAGCCGCGTCTTGATGCGGCGCGACAGCGCCATTTCGGGCAGGGCATCGCTGTTGGAGTCAGGCACGCGCGTCCTCAAGATTGCGGCCAGCATGAGCTGTCCCCGTATCCTGGGGGATTGCCAATGGCAGCGCAATCACAACGCGCAGGCCAGGATGGTGATCCTCCAGCCGCAATGAACCACCGTGAAGACGCGCAACCGCCGCAACGAGGCTCAACCCAAGCCCGCTGCCCGGTTGCGATCGACTCGCCTCCAGCCTCACGAATCGTTTCAGGGCCCGCTCGCGATCCGCCTCCGCGATCCCAGGGCCATGGTCGGCGACGCTGATTTCGGCGTGGCCCGATGCCAAGCCTGCGCTCACCTCGATGCTGGCCGGCGTTCCGTTGGCACCATATTTCAGCGCGTTGTCAATAAGATTGGTGACCGCTTGGCCGAGCAATTGGCGATCCACATGAACGTTCAGACCTTGTGCCGTCTTGACAATCAGTTCCGCACCGATTTTTTCGGCCAACGGCTCATACAGCTCGGCGGCATCAGTGACCAATTGCCCGAGGTCAATGTCCGTGCGCTCCCCGACCGTGCCCCCCTCCAGACTGGCTAGACTCAGCAAGGCATTGAAGGTTTTGATCAAGTCATCTGTGTCTTCGATCGACTTGACTACCGTTTCACGGGGCACCTCACCGCCGTTGGCCTCTCGCAATCCGGACTCCAAGCGCGCGCGCAGCCGGCTAAGGGGCGTACGCAGATCATGGGCAACGTTATCACTGACTTCGCGCATTGCGGTCACCAACTGCTCGATCCGCTCGAGCATGCCGTTGAGGCTCTGTCCGAGCCGGTCCAGTTCGTCGCCCGCGCCGCTGACCGGCACGCGTTTGGAGAGATCGCCTGCCATGATGGTTTCGGAGGTCGACCGCATACCCTCGATACGTGCAAGAATCCCCCGGCTGGCCAGTAGCCCGCCGCCAAGGCCCAGCGCCGCGATCGCCCCCAGCCCCCAAAGCAGAATACGCCGCACCGTATCGGTGAACTCGCGCTGGTCCTCGATGTCGCGGCCAACCACCAGCGAGAACCCGCCCGGCACGGCAATCGCCACGCCAACGGCGCTGCGCTCATTCCGGTTGCCGCCGGCCCTCAGGTATTGGAATGCGCCGCCACCGGAATCGCTCGGCAGTTCGGAAGGAAAACCGCTAAGATTTCCTGAGAGTTTCGCGCCTTCGGCAGAACCCAGGTAGTAGAGCCCGCTGCCCGCATTGCCCGAACGCTCGCTGACCACACGGTCAAGCAGATGGATTCCACCCAGCTCGAACTGCTCGCGCAGCCCCTTAACTTCGGAGGCCAGGGTTTGCACGACCTGACGCGTTAGCAGATCGTTGGTTTGCCAGTAAATGTAACCAATCACTCCTGCGGCAGCCAGGATGAACAACAGGCAATAGGCCAGCAGCCAGCGAAAGGTTGACGTCGAGAGAAGTTTAGCGAGCCGCGTCACTGATCATATATCCAGCGCCCCGCACGGTATGCAGTAGAGGTTGCGCGAAAGACTTGTCGATCTTACCACGCAGCCGGGAAATATGCACGTCGATCACGTTGGTTTGCGGATCGAAGTGATAGTCCCAGACATGCTCCAAAAGCATTGTGCGAGTCACCACCTGCCCGGCATGCTTCATGAGATACTCAAGGAGCCGGAACTCGCGCGGCTGCAGTACGATTGCCTCACCCCCGCGCGTCACCCGATGCGAGAGCCGGTCCAGCACCAGATCACTGACGGAATACGATGTTACCGCCACCTCCGCGGAGCTCGCGCGCCGCTCCAAGGCTTCAATGCGGGCCAACAGCTCGCTATAGGAATAGGGCTTTGTCAGATAGTCGTCGCCGCCTGCGCGCAGTCCTTTCACGCGATCATCGACTTCACTTAACGCAGACAGGATGAGAACCGGCGTCTTATCGCCGGCCTTGCGAAGGGTCTCGATGATGCTGAGGCCATCGCGCTTGGGCAGCATCCGGTCAATGATGAGAATGTCGAATCGCGCTTCGCTAGCGGTTTCCAAACCGATCTCGCCATCGGCCGCATGCTCGGCCGCGTGACCGCTTTCCTTCAGTGCCTTGCACAGAAAGCCTGCGGCCTCGCGGTCATCCTCAATCAGCAGAACGCGCATGCGTATCGCTAGCCTTTGGCCAATTTCAGCGGGATGAACTGATCCTGCTCGCCTTGGCGCAAATGCATCAGCACCGCCTTGCGGCCCTGTTGCTTGGCTTCGTCCACGCCCTTCAGCACATCGCTCGGTGAACCGACCTTGGTGCCACCGACCTCAAGTATGATGTCGCCTTCCTTCAATCCCTTGTCGGCCGCTTCCGATCCCTTGGCGACTTTGGTGATGAGAACGCCGTCCTGATCGCCTTTGCCGAGCACGCTTGCGGGCGCCAGCGACAGGCCGAGTTCGCCGAGATCCCTGGTTTCAGGAACGGGCTCGGATTTGGCAGGCTTTTCGGATTCCAGGCTGGCTAGCTTTTTCTCGTCCGGGAATTGACCGAGTGAGATCGAAACATCGCGCTCTTTGCCATCGCGGAACACGGTAAGCGCCGTCACATCCTTGGGCGCAAGATCAGCGATCATGCGCGCCAGACCCCGGCTGTCCTCGACCCGCTTGCCGTTGACCGACAAGACGGCATCGCCAACCTTCAGTTCGGTCCCATCGGCGGGGCCTTTTTCAGTGATCTTGGTGATAAGCGCCCCGTGAGCGTCCTTCAGGCCGATGCTGCTGGCGATGTCTGGGCTGACGTTCTGGATATGAACACCAAGCCAGCCTCGGCTGACCGAGCCCTTGTCCTTAAGATCGGCAATCACGCGCTTCACGAGTTCGCTTGGAATATCGAAGGCAATGCCCACGCTGCCGCCCGATGGGCTGTAGATGGCCGAGTTTACGCCGATGACTTCGCCGTCGAGATTGAACGTCGGGCCGCCGGAATTGCCCTTGTTCACGGAAGCGTCGATCTGGAGGAAATCATAGGGGCCAGAGTTGATGTCGCGACCACGTGCCGAGACAATGCCAGCGGTTACGGTGCCACCGAGACCGAACGGATTGCCGATGGCAATCACCCAATCGCCGACCCGCACCGGCTTGGTTGCATATTTCAGCGCCGCAAATTTCTTGTCACTCTTGAGCTTTATCAGCGCCAGATCAGTGCGCGGATCAGTTCCAATGAGGGTTGCTTCGATGCGCTCGTTTTCGTCAAAGCTTACTTCGATTTTCGTCGAGTCCTCGACCACGTGATTGTTAGTGACAATGTAACCGTCTTCCGAAATCACAAAGCCTGAACCTTGCGCCTTCAGTTCCGGTGCGGGACCATCACCGCCCTTGTCACCCTTCTTGAACTTCTTGAAGAATTGATTGAGCGGATTGTCATCGGGAAGGTCTGGGAAATTGTTTGGTTTGTCGCCGGCGTTCGGCCCCGCATCGCCCTTGCCCGTGATGTAAATACTGACCACCGAGCCTTTCACTTTGTCGACGATATCGGCAAATGTCAGTGGAGCCCCGGGAACCGGCGCGACAGTTGCCTCAGCATGGGCAGATTTGAGCGCCATGGCCGAGAACATCACTGTGGCGGCAAGCAGTGCGCCGGTCACAACGACTTTCAACCGATAGGAGCGACGGTGCCCCGCGCTAACAATCGTCAGGGTCCGTACATTGCGAAGTGCTGGCATTGGTCGAGCCTCGCTCCATTTGGCGCATCGGGGACAAAAAGGAGCGCACAGCCCTAAAGCCGAACCTTCAGCCGAACACTCGTTCGCAGCATTGTGCATCACTGCGGCGGCCGTGCCCCGTTAAACTTTTGTAATAAGGCCAGGCATTCTGATTAATTGGTTGCCGCCGCCGACCCGTTCCGCCAGACGCCCTTGTCCTTAAGTGCTTTGGCGACTTCAGGCGGCATGTATTTTTCGTCGTGCTTGGCCAAGACACTATCGGCAGCGAATGTGCCATCCGGCCCGGTGGAGCCCTCAGCTATGACACCTTGGCCTTCGCGGAAGAGATCCGGTAGCAGGCCCCGGTAGTTGACCTTGAGGGTCTTAATCGTGTCCGTCACCACGAACTCGACATGAGCGTCGTCGAACTTCCTGACGCTGCCCTTTTCGACCAGACCTCCAATGCGCACGCGCCGTCCGGCCGAGACGTGTTTTTCGACGAGGTCGCTGGGCGTATAGAAGAACACAATGGTATCGCTGAGCGCAAACAGCACGAGCGTAGTCGCGACGCCAAGGCCCCCAAGGGCGGCCGCGACAAGGGCTGTGCGCTTTTGTTTTCGCGTCACGTCAAAACTCCTCGGGACGACAGCCGGAAAAATAGAAAACGCCGCGAGAGCGGCTGCTCTCGCGGCGTTCTATCTCAAGTCACCACAGTCAGTGATGACAAATTGATACTTAGCTTACGCCGCGCCAGGTTCCATCAGGATTGCGGCAGGCCGTGCCGCGCATGGTCTGCGGCTTGGCGTCGATGTAGATCGTGTGGGTGTAGTCGCGGCAGTCCTGCGCGGCCCGCTTGTAGGGCTTGCCGGGCACGACCATGCCGTAGTGGCCCGAATCGGGGTTGCGCCAAGGTTGGGCAACGCCGGAGTTGCCGCGTTCAAGCGCCGCCAACTCGGCTTCGGCCGCCACCCGACGATCATTGTCGTCGAGTGATTTGCCGATCTCGCTGCCGACGATTCCGCCGACCACCGCGCCCAGCGCCGTCGCAAGCACCTTGCCGTCGCCACCGCCAAACTGATTGCCGATCACGCCGCCTGCCAGCGCGCCGACGCCGAGACCCGCATCCTGCTTCGTCAGGCCGCCGGGGCCGCAAGCGCCGAGCGCCAGCGAAACCACGAGCACACTTGCCAGAGCTGACACTTTCATAGACTTAGCCCCCATCATCGAATTCTGTTTGTCAACCTTGCAGCACAATGCGCGCGAAGTTGCATAGTCCCTTGATACCCTAATCTATCTCGCGCGATTCGGGCGGAATTTCGACCCAATTCTGCTCGCCTCGAGACTACCAACGTTCGCCGCTACGCCGCAGGCAACCTCAACCTAGCCTGGAGGCCGCCCAAGGGCGAGCGTTCCAACTCGAATTGGCCTTTGTAGAGCCCCGTGAGTTCCGTGACAATCGAGAGGCCTAGCCCGGAACCCGGTTTGGTCTCGTCCAACCGCTTGCCGCGCTGCCGGGCTTCAATTCGCTCGGTATCACTAAGCCCGGGTCCATCATCGTCGACTTGCAACAGCAGCACGTCGGGAACGCCGCGCTTTCCAGGAAGCCGTGTGGCCCTAAGTTGCACCTTGGACCTCGCCCACTTGCAGGCATTGTCCGAAAGGTTTCCCAGCATTTCTTCGAGATCCTGTTTCTCGCCCTGAAAGCTTAACGTCTCATCGCAGCTGCCGGTGAGTTGTATGCCCTTGTCGGCGTGGATTTTGGTCAAAACGCGAACCATTGCGTCTACGACGGGCTTGACCTCGGTAACCCCGCCCAGCGTGCCCGTCCGGGCAACCATGCGGGCGCGATCCAGATGGTGCTGCACCTGATCGCGCATAATTCCAACCTGTTCGCTAACTTTGCGGGCTAGCGGAGACTTGTCACCTCTGGCCTCGTTGGTAAGCACGCTGAGCGGCGTTTTCAGGGCATGAGCCAGATTGCCGACATGAGTGCGGGCGCGCTCGATAACCTCATGGTTGGAGGTGATCAACGCGTTCAATTCGCGCTGCAGCGGTACGATCTCCTCCGGCAGGTCGCCCTCCAGCCGCATCGCCTTGCCGGAGCGGATGTCGCCGAGGCCGCGTTCGACGGCGCGCAGGGGTCTGAGGCCATAGCGCACCTGGAACAGCGTTGCGAACACCAGGCCGGCGCCAAGCAGCGAGAGGGCCAAGGTTAACGTGCTGCCAAACCGCCGCAGCGTCACGTCGGTCTCCGAGAGATTGCCGGTAACGACATAGCGATAGCGTTTGGCATTGGCTCCGTCACCGAAGGTGATGACTTTGGAGAACATCCGGATGCGCTCGCCCTGGGGGCCGGCGCCATCGGCGGTCATGTAGGGATTGCCGGGCGAAACTGCGGCCGTTGCTGCTGGAAAGGTAAGCTGCTCACCCTGCAGCGACTGCGAGGTCAACACCTTTGCGCCAGCCGCGAAGGCATCCTCGGGGGCAATCTGCCAGTACCAGCCGGAAAACCTGCCGTTAAACGACGGGTCACCGAAGGCCGTGGCGGTCGGCTCGACTGGGGCGTTGGCGCCGGGATTGACGCTGAGCGTCACCAGTGCCCACCAGGCCGTATCGAGCCTGAGGTCAAAGACCCGCTCGATATCCTGCCGATAGTTGGATTGCAGGATGTAGCCGGCTAGTGGCAGCACCAGCATGGTCCAAAGCGCGGAGGCCGCAAACAGCCGGAAGGCAAGCGAGTTAAGCCGCATCCTCGCCCTGCGAGAGGCAATAGCCCAGACCCCGGATGGTCCTAATCATGTCGGTCGGGATCTTCTTGCGCAACCGCCCGATGAAAACCTCGATGGTGTTGCTATCGCGATCAAAATCCTGATCGTACATGTGCTCAACCAATTCGGTGCGCGAGACCACTTTATCCTTGTGGTGCATGAGATAGGCCATCAGCCGATACTCATGCGATGTGAGTTTGATCGGCGAGCCATCAAAGGTGACGCGCGCCATTTTGGTGTCGAGTTTCAACGGACCGCAATCGATCTCGGCGCTGGCATGGCCGGCAGAGCGGCGCACCAGTGCGCGCAGGCGAGCCAGCAACTCTTCCATGTTGAAAGGCTTGGTCAGGTAGTCGTCAGCGCCGGCATCCATACCGGCAACCTTTTCGTTCCAGCGGTCCCGCGCGGTGAGGATAATGACCGGCATCTTGTGTCCGTCAGAACGCCATTGCCGGAGGATGCTGATGCCGTCGCGCTTCGGCAGGCCGATATCGAGCACCACGGCGTCGTAGGGCTCGGTATCGCCAAGGAAATGACCATCCTCGCCGTCGGACGCAGAATCGATCGCGTAACCGGCCTCGCCGAGCGCAGTTGTCAGCTGGCGCTTCAGATCGGGATCGTCTTCAACCACGAGCAATCGCACGGACGTACCACTTTCAATTAACTGGACCTCGACGAGTATAGGTCCAGCCAACGGCCTGCGCTACTGTGGAAATGGCGTCTTGGCATCGACGGCCTGCGTTACCACCTGTCCATTGCCATTCAGGTAAACAAGTTCGTACCGATAAGCGCCGCCGCTTTGGCACAAGCTTACTTTGATGATCTTGCCGTCGATGGCGCCCTGAGCCAGCTTTTGCACCTCTTTGGCCGGCATCAGGCCATTGGCCTTCACCGCAGTCGCCATTTCCGACCAGTTCTCGGTGCAAGCATCGGCCGCCTGCGCAGCCAGGGGCGACGCCGCCAACAGCAGCAAGGCCAGTGGCAGGATAAGGCGTAAGGTGTGGCGCGTGTTCATCATGGGACCGACTTTATTGTCATTCGACTGAACGCGGCATGAACGATTTCAGCAGGGCGGAAAACGAAAAAAGGCCCCCGGCACCCCGCCGCAGCGAGGAACCAGGGGCGCAGGGCAGCGGCTTGACCAGCGGCTAGATCTTCAGCGTCAATACATTCTGCTGCAACGGGGCGCTGGCGCGGAAGCGGCCGATAATGGCCATCAGGGTACCAAGTAGTCCGCCGAGCGCCTCCAGAATATGCGTGACCTGATCGCCGAAATT
This sequence comes from Hyphomicrobiaceae bacterium, assembly GCA_043741375.1. Taxonomy (GTDB): domain Bacteria; phylum Pseudomonadota; class Alphaproteobacteria; order Rhizobiales; family Hyphomicrobiaceae; genus JANYHF01. Next base: position 12,513 of record JAYUAJ010000434.1, read on the forward strand.
CGCGATCAGCGTGCCGCTGACATTCAGACCGATGAACGGGCCGATGATGGGCAGCACGGTGGACAGGGCCGTTATGATGGTGCCCCAGACGGTGAGCGACTGGGCCCACCATTTCGGTTGATTGGCGATCATGGGAGTCTCCTTTGGTTCGGGAACGGTGGGGAAATTGGCTGCGGCGGCTTTGGCCGCAGCGAGAGTTGCATCGACACGGGCGAGCCAACCCCTGCCGAAACGTGCGAATATCGGCAGCCGCCGGTAGGCCAAGCGGCGCAGATCTGCATAGCATTCGACTAACTTGGGCTGGTCCGCGGCCCATACCGCGGACAGCGTGGCCGGGCCGATCTCACCATCGACCTGGCTTCCCGCCGCCTCTTGCAGCAGGCGCGCCGCTCGTCCGATGCCGTGATTGACGGCTGCGTCGAAATGCATGAGCGCGGGTCCGGCGGGGATATCCGGGCAACGCGCCGGAAGCCAATAGCGGCTGTGATAGATCGTTTGCACCATCTCGCGACGGATCGATTTGAGGTCCGCCTCCAGTTCCGCCCGGACCGCGTCTGTTAGGGTCACACCACGGAACCGTGCGTAGTCGGCGATGGTGATTCCGAAGTTGGTCGCGCCTCCCGGGTCGGCCGGATCGTTCGACCAGCCGCCCTCCATGGCCAGGACATGTGCCAGCGCGTGCTCGAACAGTGTGCGGCCGATGGCCGGCTTGGGCCAGCGATAGCCGAGCAGCCGGGACGCGGGCAGCGTTGCGATCCGCACACTGTTCGATTGGTTGCCGCCAAGCACCTGAATGCCCTCAGCTCCCCCGGCAACGAAGAACGCAACGTGCCCCGACTGTGCGTCGGCGCCACGCGAAAACACCGCGATGCAGCCCGGCCTGGGATCGGCAATCGGCTCGCCCCAACTGAGGTAGGATCGCGCCAGCAGCGAGCGCATGCTCCGGATGCCCGATCGTTCCAGGCAGGAACCCACCAAGGCGGCGCACCAGGCGACCTCATCGTGGATGATCTCGGCATGTCCATCGCGGTAGTAGCCCAGAATGTGCGCATTGTCCGCTGGCCCCGCAATCTCGACTTGCCCGAGATCGCTACGGGCAAGCGCCATCCATGCCGGTTCTTCGGGCATTGAGTTCTCCATGACGTTGGGTGGGCGCTACTCGAAGTAGCCCTTCACGGCGACACCGCCGCGGATCACCTGCGAGGCGGTGGCGGTGCCGACCGGCAAGCGCAGGATGATGTGCAGAAAGGCGCCCGGCTCGACGACCATCGGGCCTTGCGAAAAATCGACGCTCACTGAACGATCCGCCCGCGCGCCGATCGCTGCGCCGATCGGGAAACTCTGCGCGCCAAGAAACTTTCTATGTGGTGCACGCGTCGTGCTTGTCGAAGCCGTATCGGTAGTTGCCAAACTCACGGCGGTGGCGCCAATGCCTAGATACCAGTTCAACAGCGTTGGCGTGGTGGCGACGGCTGCGCCGGTGTTGAATGTGTCGATCTCAACGCCGGTCACGACCATGTTTTTGCCCGGCTGCGTGGTCGCGGGCGTGGGCACCTGGTAGGCAAACAACGCGTAGTCGGTCTCGGCCCCAGCCACCGCAGAGAACTGGAAATGTCCTCCGGGCACGGTATAGCCAGCCGCGGTGTTGGACAGGGTTGCCGAAGCCGGCGCCGTCGAGTTGACGATGTTGTCCAGCTGAGCGACGGCCGCGCCATCGGGCGCCGAGGCCAAATGATCGCCAAGCCCTGCCCGCGCCGCCGGCCAAGAGCGGGTGAATGCGCCATCGCCCAGCGTCACCGCCCAGCGCGCAATGTTGACCTTTTGCGCGCCAGCGGTCGCTGCGGCGTTGAACCAGCGTGCGATGCCGCCAACGGTATTGGCGCTGGAGCGCAACACTTGGCCGATGTAAATTCCGTCGAAGTAAAGTTCGATCCGGTCACCGTGCGCGACGATCTCGCCATGATAAACCCGGCCTGCCGTCCAGGCTACGGCGGCTGGCAACGTGATCGCGCCCGATGTGGTCAGTGTACCGTTGTAGTTGCTGACCAACTGCAGGGCGCCTGCCGTATCGATCATCATATAGATGCCGTCGGACGGGGCATTTGCAACTGCCGTGCCCGGAATGCCAAGCCCGATCTCGATGATATTCTGGGCCTGCGGAACCAGCGCGAGCGAGAACCAGAAATCAACCGTCACCGGAAAGTTGCCTAGCACCGGGAAGGTGCGGTGGGTCCGGCAAATCTGGCCGGATGTTGCCGTGGTTAGGGCCGTGGCATTGAACGTCAGGGACCCGCCGGCCACCGACAACGCCGTCGCGGACGCGATGTTGAAATACTTGCGCAGGTTGAACACCGTGTGGTGGAACGTGTCGTCCCACAACAGCGAATCCTGCCCGATGCCGAGCCGCTTTTCCGGGCTGACATAGATCGACCGCCGCAGGGCCGGCAGGCCAGCGGCGCCATCATGATTCTCGCCGGCAACATTCGCGTACCCCGCATTCGCGAGCACCTTGGATAAGGCGACGGCGAGTTCGAGATTGGCGTTGACGTCGGCCGTGTTGGTGCCGGACGCGTTCTGCAACGTGGCCATGATCTGGTTATCCTATCAGGTAGCTGACCTTGAATTTCCCGCTGACGCGGCCGGTCAGGCAGGCCGCATGGAGGGTGAACGATGCCGCGCCGGGCACCGCGCGCAGGTGCAAATAGTCCATTTCGTTCTCGTCGGCCGAGCGGCCGGTCGCGGCTTTACCGGACTGCGTCGCGACGATCTTGGTCGCGGCGGTGACAGCGGCGTTGGAGATGGTGAAGCGCTTTTCCCGTACGGCCGACGCGCCAAAGTCGATCTCAACCTCGGAGATGGGGGTACCTGCGCGAGAGTCGACGTATTGTTTGGTGGCGATGCCGAGCGCGGCCGTGGGATCGGCAAACACGACGCCCAGGCCAGTGGCGCGGTCGAGCTTCAAGGCCTCTTTGAACGTGCTACCGTCTGCGCTCACCTTCAGATGGAAATCGTCGTCGCCGGCTAGGCCCAGCTCAGCGCGGCCCGAGAAGCCAACCTGATAGAGGAGACTGGCCGTATCGCCCGCCGCTGCCTTGTTGATCTTCAGCTGGTGGCCGTTGCCCACGTTATCAAGGAGCGTCGCGCTGCTCCTCACCGCCAGCTTGTTTGTCGCGTCGGCAGTGGTGTTCACGCCCACCAGCGCCAGGTTCTGCAATGATGAGAGCGCCGCACCCCAGGCGCCACCGCTGTAGATCAGCAAAGCGCTCTCGGCGACCACCCAGACCGTCCAACCGGTACGCGGCCCGTAGTAGGCCCAGACGCCGTCCTGATACGCTGCAATCTTTCCAACTTGCGCTGCCCAGATGCCCGTCGCTCCGGCCGGCACAATGTAACGATCGCCGTCGGCAGGCGTTGCCGGCGCCACGGTTAGCGCTCGGCTCAGTACGGCCGATTGCACCAGCGCGTCGAGGACGCGCAGCGCATCATTGTGCGTGACGTGCTTTTGCGCCTGTGCCGCATCCAGATAGGGCAGGGTGAGATTTGGACTGTTGGCCATTTGAAACCCTTCAAATCGTTGCGGCGCGCGGCGTGCCGCGCCCGAAACTCGATGACATCTGGAACACCTTTACAGCCACGCTCGAGGGCGGTGATCCGAAATCAGAGGTCTGCTGAGCAATCGGGTAGACAACCACCGGCAGAGCACTGATCAGCGTCCGCACCACCGTCGGGCCGTTCAGGATATCGACCTCATAGGCCTCGGTGTCCTCCGCGAGCGGGACCTCGCGTTGCTCCCAAGTGTCGCCACCGATCCGTGTCCGCCGCTTCCAACTGATCGCAAGATCCCCACTGGAGCGATCGCCCCGGATGTGATTGGGACTGTAGGGTCGCCGGCCGATGCCGTTGAAGGTGAGCATGCGCGTCGCGTAGGAGAGATGCCCCAGCGGGCGGTTGGCCGGGCCATAGCGCCAGCTTTGCGCCAGACCGATCTGATCCGGGGCCTCGTCCAGAAGCCCGACATTGGCGTCCAGCAGAACGAACATCGCGCCGGCTGCGAGCGCGGCAACCATTGCCGCTTCGCTGCCCGCCTGTCCGCGTAACAGCCGGGTAAGCTGATAGGTTCGATCGCCAACCAGAGCCGCGTTGGCGAACTGCAGCACCTCCCAGACCCCTGAGCTGGTCTCGATTGCGGCCGCATTGGCGCCCGCAAGCACCGCAAGGTCGCTCTGTGTGCCGAGCGTCCCGGTGGTGAGTTGCACCGTCAGCAGGCTGGCCAAATCCCAGCGATTGACCGGCCCGCCGGCGAACACCGCTGTGGTCACACCCAGGGTCGCGGACGCCGGGAGCGTTGTGTTCAAGCGGAAATCGATTCCATCTGCGGAGCGGTAGACCGCAACCCCACCAGGCCAGGGCGACTGGGCGGCCGCAACGCGCGCGGCCACTGGTGACTCATCGCCACGCAACAGCGGCAGATCGAGAAAGGCCATCAGAGGACGCCCGAAGGCCGAAATGCCCGGAGCGGTCGAGTCTCGTTCGACAGCACTCGATGCGCCGTAGATGGCACGCTGAATCGAGAGCGCGTCAACGCCACGGCCTAGACCATCCGCAAGCGCTGTAATGCGCAACTCAAGCGCCCGCCCCGGCAGTTGCAACGCGACGACATCGCCTGGCTCCAGCGCCAGCCAGCTGTCGGGCAGCCGGAACTGGGCCCGCTGCCGGGCGCCCCAGGCATCCTGCAACATCCGCTCGGCAATCGCCTGACCAGTCGCGGGGCGCAGCACCATCGGTAAATCGGCATTGGCGACGCGCGTCGTGCTGGAGGCCAGGCGCCGCGACTCCGCCGCTGCGGATTGATAGCTGCGGTCTGCATCGAGATAACCGATCCGCGCCACGGCGGGCAGTTCGGTCTCCTGCTTGCGCACGAGATGGAAGGGATCGGCTCCAGGAGCCGCCTCGACAAGCGCGTCGGTTGCAAGCAGCGCAACCGGCCCCGTCGAGCCTCGCTGGCGGAAGGCGATCTTGTCGGCGCTCTCCAGGCTATCGAAAAAATAGGCGAGTTCCAGCGGCTGCAGCGCCGCCCGCGCACTCATCACGCGGTCCAGCACATAGCCGTCCACCAACCCGGTCAGGCGCGAAGTATCATAGGCGGCAAAGCCATTTTCACTGAGGA
>JAYUAJ010000435.1:0-3399 GCA_043741375.1 Hyphomicrobiaceae bacterium
CACGCCTGAGCCGAATTTTTCCGGCAAAACGCAGCCAGTCCGTTACGAGATCCATGACATCTACAACCGCGCCGCAACTGCCGTCGCCAGCGTCACGGTCGCCTCCGCCAGCCGCCCCCCGCTGCTGACCGCAGACGAGGCACGAACGTTCGCTGGTCAGCACGTCTCGGTTTCGGTGCTGATGAACGATGCGCCGGTCGACGGCGCCATTGATCCGTCAACGTTGCAGTTCGCCGAGACACCGGGCGGCACGATCACGGCCAACCGCCAGAGCCTGACCGTTCCCGGCCAGGGCATCTGGACTGTCGGCGCGGGCGGCGTGGTGGATTTCGCGCCGTTCGCGTCGTTCCTTGGTGTGGCGCGCGCAATCTATCAGGTGGCAAACACGCTTGGCGCCGTGGCCAACAGCACGGTGACGGTGACCGTTGATCCCGAACGCCCGCTGGTGCTGTCCGATGATACGGCGACGACGCCCCATGGGCAGGCCGTTACCATTGATGTGCTGAAGAACGACAGCATCGGGCAGCCGGTGGTGGCGACTGCGCCAGTGCCCGGCCCTCAGCCGCCAACCTCGATGACAACGCCCGCGCCAACCGCAACTGGCGCTACGCTGCCAGCCGGCACCGTGCGGCTGAAGGCTGAGGACCTCGCGAAATTGGCGCCACGAGCGAAGGAAAAGTACGCGCGCGTTTTGCTGACGAGGGGCGATGAGATATTGGCGCTGCACGGGATCAACGCCACTGCTTTGAGACTGTCACACTTCATGGCGCAATTGGCACACGAGTCCGGCGGTCTGTATTTCGAAGTCGAAAAGATCAGTGAAGCGAAAGCCGAAGAGCAGTATTTGCACAATCGATGGTTGGGTAATACGACGCCGGGCGACGGATACAAATATCGCGGTCGCGGTTTGATTCAGCTCACTGGCCGGGCCAACTATCGCGATTTCGGCCGGCTCATCAAGGTTGACCTGGAAGAGACGCCAGATCGCGCCTCGGACGGCGAAAATGCGGTGCGCGTCGCCGCCCTTTTCTGGAACTCGCGCAAGTTGAATGGACCTGCCGACGCGAACGATATCGAGCGGGTCACAAAGGGCATCAACGGCGGCTACAATGGCCTGACTGAACGGCGGGCGTGGTTCGACAAGACGTGGGCCATTTGGGGCACCGGCCGTGTGCCCCGCTCGGCGCCCGACATCGGCGAGCTGGAGCGCGGCGACCGGGGAGACCGGGTCCGCAAGTTGAAGGAACTGCTCGCGCGCGCCGGTTACGATCCCGGCGCGATGAACGACGAATTCGACGGCCAGACCGAGCGCGCGGTCATGCTGTTGCAGAGCGACCAGAAGCGCAATGTCGATGGCTTGGTCGACCTGGCGCTGTGGAAGGCGCTGGAGAACGCTCCAGCGCGGGCCGGCGGCCCGAGTGCTGCGGCCCCGAAACGCTCTGCCGGTTCGGACGGCGTCCGCCGCCGACAGAGCGATCGCGATCCTAGAACGCTCGATCCGGCGCAATCGCGCCCGGTCAAGCTCGATTGGCTCGCACGCAATCGCGAGATCGTCCGGCTCGTTGCCGCCGTTCTGCTGGTCGCCGCGTTGGCGTCGCTTACCTTGGGGTCGCTGGGCGCGAAAGACCTAAGTTCGGCCAATACACTGACGGCCTCGTTACTCCTGCCGGTGGTGCTTGCGATTCTGGCCGCGTTGCTCTGGACTGTTACCCTGTTCGGCCGGCACGACGTGGTTCGTGGCATCGCGCCATCAGGTCCGGTGCCCAACCGCATCGATATGGGTGGTTCAACGGCATCCATTCCAATGCCCGCACAGGATCAGCAACCAGGCGCCCCTGCGCGCGATAGCGCGGCCGACGACGACGCGCTCCGTAAGCTGGGTGTCGATCCGGCGCATTTCGACGAGACCGAGCCGATCCGCGCTTTCCCGGCACAGGACGAAAACGCCGATCCGTCGATGCCCGACAACAATGAGCCGCAAATGCTTGTGCCAGTGGGCGTCGCGCCTCTGCCGGCGGCACCAGCGCGTGGATCTTCCGGGCGCGCGGGGCTTGAGCCCTTCAACGTTGCAGCTGGCGATGCACGTTACGCCATCATCGCCATGTTTGGTGGCGACAACAACCTGTCGAACCAGGTCGACTACAACTTGCAACAGATGATGAGCGCCAACAGCGCCGGCGGTGTCACGGCGGTGATCGGGCTGGTCGACCTCCTGGATGCGCCTGCCAGCATCGTCGAGGTGACGCCGAGAGGCGAGAAGCGCGTCATTGAGCAGATGGGGGAGATCGACACCGGCGATCCCGAAACCCTGGCCAAGTTCCTGTCGCGGGCACTGATTAGCTATCCCAACGCCAAGAAAGCGATCGGGTTCTGGGATCATGGCAGCGGCGTTTTCAAAGAGCAGGACGACAACGAAAAGATCCTGACGCGTTCGACGCGCGGCGCAGGGGCCGGCCGGGCGCCAGCGCGACGGCTGTTCGTTCCCGCCGCCGAGCGCGCCGCGATCATGGCCAGCCGCGAGAAGCGGGCCATGCTGCACGACAACTCGGGTGGCGTACTGACCAATCTGGAGGCTGGCCACATGCTGGAGGCAGCCTTCTCGCGCGCCGGTCAGGCCGGGCCGGTCGACCTGATCTACTCCGACACCTGCCTCAACGGCATGATCGAAGTTTTGGAGGAGCTAGGTCACTACGGAGCCACCATCGCCGGTTCGGCCGAGACAGAACCCAGCAATGGGTGGAACTACCAAGGTTGGTTGACGCGCATGGCGCGCCAGACTCCTCAGACGCCGGAGGATTGGGGCCGCCATGCGGTCGATGCCTTTGCGGAGGGCTACCGCGAGCGGCCCGACCAGTTCCCCTGCACGCTCGCTGCGTTCCGTTCCGACAACCTGATTACCGAGCGGTTTGCCGATCTGGTGCAGACCGCCGCGCGCGGCGGGATCGGTGCCTGGTCGCTGTTGAGCATCGCGCGAGGCCGCTCGCAGAACTACGATACGCGCGACAGTTTCGATCTCATCGGCTTTGCGCAACAATTGGCGGCCATTGGGGCGCAAGAGATGCCGGAGCTTGGCCAATGCGCGCGGGCCCTTGACCAGGCCGCGCGCGAAGCCCGGATCAGCCATGTCTGGATGGGCAAGGATGTACGCGCTGCCGAAGGTCTGGCGTTCTGGTTCCCCGGGTCCGTGGGCAGCTACGAGTCCGACGTTGGCACCTACCAGCGGTTGCGCTTCGCCAAGGCCACGGGGTGGTCGGACTATCTGGGACGGATGTATGGTGGCGCGGTGTGATGAAAGACTTAGACCGAAGTTCCCCGACCACCAATCATGTTTTCCCCGCTGCTTCAATCGGTTGAGATCGAAGTGGCGCGTTCGGTACTGTCTACACGGTGATCGTGGCG
>JAYUAJ010000436.1:0-7953 GCA_043741375.1 Hyphomicrobiaceae bacterium
AGAACATGATGGGACAGTTCACTCGCAGTCAACTCCATGCGTCTTGTGCGAGGCAATCGGGGACAGGCAACGGCGGTAGAATCTCTTTCCTAGGGTTGAATTCAGATCGGCGGTTTCACACGACCAAGACCCCACACTGACGGCCCTAGCCCTTCAAGTTCTTGCCAACGGCCGCGCGATGTTGCCTGGTATCTACTTACGGGTCTGTCGCCCGCCAAGATTCATTTAGGGAGGCTACTGATGAACGCTGTTACGCCTGAAAACATACTGAAAGTCGGCATGGGCTTCTGGGCTTCCAAGACGCTGCTCAGCGCGGTCGAACTCGGCGTATTTACCACGTTGGCACAAGGACCTGCGGATCTGCATCCGAGGTCGGGAGCAGACTTCCTGGACAGTCGCTGAAGGTTCTCGACCGTCTCGATAACGTCCGGGCGACGCTCGGCCAACAGTCGATGGGGGGACGGCGATGCGGGTGACGTCGAAGTGGTCGATGGAGGCGAGCATCCGATTTTCTGCCGTTTTGAGAGAACGGCAGAGTGTGATTTTCCCTCGCGGCGCAATTTTCGCGTTGAAACTGAGCCGCGTTGCTGACCCCGTGCTGACCCGACTTCCTTCGCCTCTCAGGTCTCTACGCTAAGTCATTGAAATTGCTTGGTTGGGGAACTAGGATTCGAACCTAGACTGGCGGAGTCAGAGTCCGCTGTCCTACCGTTAGACGATTCCCCAGGGCGGGCCGGCGGTTCGGGCCGGACGCGAGAGATGTGTAGCAATCCAGCGCCCGCACTGCAAGCAAACTTGCTGGGATGCTGCATCGTTCCTACAGACGCGCCGGACTAGGTTGGGCGGTTGGGCGCGTAACGTGGCGGTTCGGCGCGCCTCGCCTAAAGCCCGCGTCGTTGACATTGCCGGGGTGGGTTCTTATCTCATTGACCATCTCCGGACCATGACGCCTTTCCGGCGGCATGTCTTTGCGCCCCGAGCGACGCCGCCAGACGGGCGGCGCGAGACCCCGAATTTAGCCGTACTTCCGGGCTCGCGCGTTGGCATCCGGCCAGCACGGGCCGGGACGGTCTTGCCGCGCCTCTTGAGGAACCGCCCGTATGCTCGAAACCATCACGTCCTTCGCCGGCCGCATGTTCGGCACCTCGAACGAGCGCAAAATCAAGCCCTACCGGCCCAAGGTGGTCGCGATCAATGATCTGGAAGCCGAGATCGTCAAACTGAGCGATGCCGACTTGAAGCATCGCACCGTGGAGTTCCGCCAGCAGCTGGCCAACGGGCGCGAGCTGGACGATCTGCTCATTCCCGCCTTCGCCACGGTGCGCGAGGCGGCCAAGCGCACGCTCGGCCAGCGTCACTTCGATATGCAGCTGATCGGCGGCATGGTGCTGCATGGCGGCAAGATCGCCGAGATGAAGACCGGCGAGGGCAAGACGCTGGTCGGCACGCTGCCGGTGTATCTGAATGCGCTAGCTGGCAATGGCGTGCACGTCGTGACCGTGAACGACTACCTCGCGCGCCGCGACGCCGAGTGGATGGGGCAGGTCTATCGCTTCCTCGGCCTCAACGTCGGCGTGATCCTGCACGACCTGCCGCAGGACGAGCGCCGCGCGGCCTATGCCGCCGATGTGACTTACGGTACCAACAACGAGCTCGGCTTCGACTACCTGCGCGATAACATGGAGCACTCCAAAGCGGCCATGGTGCAGCGCGGGCATTCCTACGCCATCGTTGACGAGGTGGACTCGATCCTGGTCGATGAGGCGCGCACGCCGCTCATTATTTCAGGTCCGGTGGAGGATCGCTCTGATCTCTACACCACGATCGACCATCTGTTCCTGAAGCTCGACAAGAGCGAGTTCGAGATCGACCTGAAGCAGCGTCAGGTCATGCTGACCGAGGCGGGCACCGAGCATGTCGAGCAGCTGCTCAAGGATGCCGGCCTGCTGAAGGACGAGAACCTCTACGACGTCGGCAACATCGCCCTGGTGCACCATATCAATCAGGCGCTGAAGGCGCATACGCTCTTCAACAAAGACAAGGACTATATCGTCAAGAACGGCGAGGTGGTCATCATCGACGAGTTCACCGGCCGCATGATGTCGGGACGGCGCTACTCGGACGGCATGCATCAGGCGCTGGAAGCCAAGGAAAGCGTCGCGATCCAGCCGGAGAACCGGACGTATGCGTCGATTACCTTCCAGAACTATTTCCGCCTGTACGAAAAACTCGCCGGCATGACCGGTACGGCGGCCACCGAGGCCGAAGAGTTCCTCGACATCTATGGTCTCGACGTCGTGGAGGTGCCGACCAATGTCGACGTGGCGCGCCTCGACGACGACGACGAGGTGTACCGTACGGGCAAGGAAAAGAATCGCGCCATCATCAAGCTGATCAAGGATTGCCGCGAGCGCGGGCAGCCGATCCTGGTCGGCACCACCTCGATCGAAAAATCCGAGCAGCTGTCTGAGATGTTGAAGGACACCACGGCGCTGAAGGAACTCGGCATCGACATCCCGATCCCGCACCAGGTTCTGAACGCGCGCTATCACGAGCAGGAGGCGAGCATCATCGCCCAGGCTGGGGTGCCGGGGGCGGTGACCATCGCGACGAACATGGCCGGCCGTGGCACCGATATTCAGCTCGGCGGCAACGTCGAGTACCAACTGAAGGATTGGATCGCAGCGCAAACTGAGGCGAGCGCCGCCAAGGAGCCGCCGTCGGATGCGGCCATTGCGAAGGAAAAAGCACGCATTGCGGCGGACGTGGGGTCCAAGAAGGCCAAGGCGCTGGAGTCCGGCGGGCTCTATGTGATCGGCACCGAGCGCCACGAAAGCCGGCGCATCGACAATCAGCTGCGTGGCCGCTCGGGCCGCCAGGGCGATCCGGGCCATTCGCGCTTCTTCCTCTCGCTCGACGACGATCTGATGAAGATTTTCGGCTCCAACCGCATGGAGGCCGTGCTGTCGCGGCTCGGCATGGAGGAAGACGAGGCGATCACCCATCGCTGGATCAACAAGGCGCTTGAGCGCGCGCAGCAGAAGGTGGAAGCGCGCAACTTCGATATCCGCAAGAACATCCTGAAATTCGACGACGTCGCCAACGATCAGCGCAAGGTCATCTTCGAGCAGCGGCTTGAGCTGATGAGCGACGAGGACGTGAGCGCGACCGTGGTCGACATGCGCCATCAGGTGATCGACGATCTGGTGGACAAGCATGTACCAGAAAAGGCGTATGCCGAGCAGTGGGACGTGAAGGGGCTGCACCAGGCCGTCTACAATTTGTTCGACGTGCAGGCGCCGGTCGAGGACTGGGCCAAAGAAGAAGGCATCGCCGACGTCGAAATCCGCGAGCGGCTCTACAAGGAGGCCGATCTCGCTGCCGAGCGCAAGACCGCCGAGGTTGGCGGCGACCAGATGCGCCAGGTCGAGAAGATGGTTCTTCTCTACACGTTGGATAACCTCTGGCGCGAACATATCGTCAACATGGAGCACCTGCGCGAGGTCATCCATCTGCGTGGCTACGGCCAGCGCGATCCGTTGAACGAGTATAAAAGTGAGAGTTTCTCGCTGTTCGAGGGGCTACTGAACAATCTCCGTACGGTGGTTACCGGGCAGCTGGCGCATGTTCAGCTGGCCCAGCCCGAGCCGGCGCTGCAGCCGCACGAACTGCCGCCGCTGCAGGTGAGTCATATCAATCCGCAAACCGGCGAGGATGAACTCGGCGGCAACGCGGTCGCCTCAGACAGCGGCTCGCGCGGTCGACCAATGTCGGACGAAGAGAGCGACAACGCACTGGCGACCATGCTGGCTCCGCAGAAGGCCGAGCCCGTCCGCGTGCGCAAGGCCGATCAGGTCGACCCGAAGAACCCGGCGACCTGGGGCAAGGTGAGCCGCAACGAGAGCTGCCCGTGCGGGAGTGGCAAGAAGTACAAGCACTGCCATGGGAAGCTGGAGTAGGCGCGCGCTCTTGGCTCGTAGCTCGTAGGTTGGGTTAGTGCGCGGCCACAGACGATAGTGATGTGCGCCAGTTTATCAACCGCGCGTAACCCAACATCCACGACGTGAACGTTGGGTTACGCGCGGAACGGTGCATTGATACGTACAGCTACCGTCCGTGGCCGCGCTAACCCAACCTACATTTTCACAATCAATGCCGGAAATGCCGCTGCCCCGTGAACACCATGGCCAGCCCAAGCCGGTCGGCGGCGGCGATGACGTCGGCGTCCTTCACCGAGCCGCCGGGCTGGATCACGGCGGTCGCGCCGGCGGCGGCGATGGCCTCTAATCCATCCGGGAACGGAAAGAACGCCTCGGACGCAGCGACTGACCCCACCGTAAGCGGCTTGTCCGCGCCCATCGCTTTCGCCGCGTCGGCCGCTTTCCAAGCCGCGATGCGCGCCGAATCGATCCGGCTCATCTGCCCCGCCCCGATGCCGACCGTCGCGCCGCCCTTGGCGTAGACGATGGCGTTGGATTTCACGTGCTTGGCGACGGTGAAGGCGAAGCGCAGGTCGCGCGTTTCGGCCTCGGTGGGCTGGCGCTTCGTGACCACCTCGAAACGGGCATCCGAAACGCCGCGCCAATCGCGCGTCTGCACCAAGAGGCCGCCGGAAATACTGCGCACCAGATCGCGGCGCTGGCGCGGGTCGGGCAAGGCGCCGGTCAACAGCACGCGCAGATTGGCTTTTGCGGCGAAGACCGCTAGCGCCGCATCGTCCGCCTCCGGAGCGATCACGACTTCGGTGAACAGCTTTGCGATGTCCTGCGCGGTCGCCTCGTCTAGCCGGCGACTTACAGCCACGATGCCGCCGAAGGCGCTCACCGGATCGCAGGCCAGCGCCTTGCGATAGGCAGACTGCAGAGTATCGCCGGTCGCCACGCCGCACGGATTGGCGTGCTTCACGATCACGACCGTTGGCCCCGCCGGCGCCAGCTCGGCCGCGAGATCGAGCGCGGCGTCGGCGTCGGCGATGTTGTTGAAGCTCAGCTCCTTGCCCTGCACCTGGCGCGCGGTCACGACACCCGGCTGCGGCGGCTGGCTGGCATAGAGCGCCGCGGCCTGATGCGGGTTTTCGCCATAGCGCAGCTCCTGCACGAGCTTGCCGGAAAAAGAGCGATACGCAGGGGTGACAACGCCGGCCTCAGGGCCGAGCCATCCGGCGATGGCGCTGTCGTAGGTGGCGGTACGGGAAAAGGCTTTGGCTGCAAGACGCCGCCGCAACTCCAGCGAAGACGCGCCGCCGTGCTCGGTCAGTTCGGCGATCAGCGCCCCGTAGTCTGCCGGATCGACCACGACCGCGACGCTGTCATGATTCTTGGCCGCGCTGCGGATCATGGCCGGGCCGCCGATATCGATGTTTTCGATCAGATCAGCAAAGGATTTACCCGCTGCCAGCGTCTGTTCGAACGGGTACAGATTGACCACCAGCAGATCGATCGACCCGATGCCATGCTTGGCCATGGCCGCACGGTGCTCGGCATTGTCTCGCAGCGCCAGGAGACCGCCGTGTACGGAGGGATGCAGCGTCTTCACGCGGCCGTCCATCATTTCGGGATATCCCGTCAACTCGGCCACATCTCGCACGCCGTGCCCCATTTTGCGCAGCGCGGCCGCTGTGCCGCCGGTGGAGACCAGTTCGACACCATTGGCCGCCAGCGCGTCAGCCAACACTTGCAGCCCCGACTTGTCCGAAACTGACAGCAGCGCACGCCGTATCTTGACCTTGTCCGTCACGAATAATCCTCCTCGGGCAGGCTCGGCTCAGGCAGCTCGGCGAGCCGTTCGAGCACCCAGCGCACTTGCGTATCCTCGCCCGCGCTACCGCGCAACACGATCTGTACCGTGCGCACTGGACCCGAGAAATTGGCAAAGAATACGCTGTCCTCCAGCGCCAGCTTGGCGCCGCGCGCCGAAAAGCGCCAGCTCTCGCCGGATCGCAACGTCAGATCGGCCGTGTTCGGCTCATCACCGGGTTCGATGCGCACCTGCGGGTGCAAATGAAAGTGAATGGCGAACATGCGCGCCGCTATGTTCGAGGCGACCAGCCGTTGCGACTGATGGATGCGGTCGAGGCCGCTCAGGCGGTCGCCTTGCGCTCCCAGCGTCAGAATGCGGGCATGCAGCATGCCGTATCGGTCCTGATAGCCGTTGTGCTGGGCCTTGACCTCGATCGCCCCGTCGCCCGGTTCCACGAGCTTGCCCTCGACCACGGCCGGTCCAAGCAGCAGCTGGGGCGCATCCAGTCCACCCTTGGCAACGGGCGTCAGCCGCGACGAGGCCGTATCATTCAGCACCAGCGTGGAATGGGCCGCTGACCCGCGCGCTTGCGTCCGCCAGTCCTGGTCGGCAGGACCGGGAGCGCCGGCGTTGACGATTATCAGCAAGCCGCCTGAACTCATTTCGAACGACAGCGCCCCGGCTGCCGCCTCGCCTGACAATTCGGGTGCAGGTGGCGGTCCGCCGTCCAGCAGCACAATTGTCCCGCGCCGCCGCAAGCGGAAGTAGCGGCTTGCTGCACTCAAATCGGCGCTGCGCACGTTGATCGATTCGCCGCTGTCGTAGGACAGCACCGTCGCGAGCTTGTCCAGTTCGGTCGCCGACATGCCGTGGAACCGGGCCAGGCCACGGTCGCCAAGCTGGAGATGGCGCAGCATCGGCGTAATGCGCCGCATGACGTCCAGCAGGGATGCCGGCGGATCGATATCGCGTGCCATGAAACACTGCTTCAACGGCAGCAGGTCCAGCATCAACTCGACCAGCACCGCCGGATTGCGGGTCACGTGCATTCCGCTGGGCAGAATTTGCCGCCCAAGTTCGCCGGCGAGCCCCTTCAGCCCCGGCTCCAGCCGCGCCTCCTGATCTGTCATGCAGGTCGCGCCCATCACAAGGGCCATATAGGCGAGCAACCGAGGCATGCCAGCCGATTTTGGTGCGATATCGGCCAAATGTGCCATGTGCTGCTCGCAGCTGACCATCACGCGATCATAAGTCTCGGCCGGCGCGCCCTCGACCAACAGATTGGCGTTGGTCAACCAGGACATGAGGCGGCGAGCGGCAATGGCGGGCGACCAGTCCAGCGTCCGGTGCGGCCTCGCTTCCGCGATCCATTGATTGACCGTGACGCGCGCCAGCTGCTGGGCGTCGCCCGATTGGGCCGCCCTGAGATCGCTCAGCCAACCGAAACCGAGCAGTGCGGCTTGCCAAGCCTTGCTGGGAGGCACGACCCGGAAGGGCGATTTCCCGCGGATGTCGGCCGTGGCGCCCGCGAGGCCCAGGGTTCCGGCTGCAAGTTCGGCGAACAGGCTGGGATCGGCAGTGCGAAGATCCTGTGGGATGAGCAGCAGTTCAGGTCGTTTCGGTCCGCGCCGCACCGCGTCCACTGCGCCGGCGATCCCGTGCTTGACGTTGGACGACAGACGCTGGCGCATGGCGGCGCCCTTGCGCGGCGGCATCAGTCTGGGGGGCGTCGCCACGCGGCTTTGGTCCTTGCTTTACGGGCGGCACGCCCGAGGGTTAGATGCTCCCGGCATAGTGGCGGCAAACTCCAGCGGGTCAATGGCCGCGCGGGCGCGAATCCCGACTTACGAACTTGACTCTGCAGGCTCGCGCCGGTTCCGTCGCGCCCAATATCCAATGATCCGCCTCGAACGGGAGTCCCGTCATGCCGAATGCCGTTCCACGCTGGCGCCAGTCTTCGCACAAGGCGGCCGACCGGATTCCAGGGGAGACCTGGGATCGAGCGCCCTACAACCGGTGGTCGTTCCAGCATATCCGCGAACTTGTGCCAACGGTCGAAGTCTGGCGCGGGCCGGGGCTGGCTTCAACTTTGCCGAGCGCCCCACAAGACCTCGGCCGGATTGGCCTCGCCCGTCACGACGGCTCCAAGGCCAGCGTCGCCGACGTTCTAGCTGCAACCTGCACTGACGGCTTCATCGTCGTGAAGTCTGGCCG